>JAFMRN010000019.1 GCA_017354065.1 Solirubrobacterales bacterium | reverse complement strand
GGCGGCGCGGCCGCCACCAGCCAGGCCATGCCCGCGTCCCAGGACAGCGCGCTTGAGACACCCTCGATGAACCGCGCCAGCTCCAGCCCGGCGGCGGTCTGCAGAAACGCGAAGGCGACCGTGGAGCAGACCAGCAGACCCAGGCCTGTGGCCAGCGCCAGCCGCGGTCCGATCCGGACCGCCAGCACGCCGCCTGGGATCGACGCTAGGAGAACGCCCACCGGGAAGCTCGCGGTCAAGATGCCGGCGCCGAGCTTGGACAGACCGAGGTGGTGGCTGAAGCCCGGCAGCAGCGGCGCGATCACCGCGTAGAACGTTGTGTCAATCAGAACCGCCGCTCCAACGAGGAGCATCAGGCGGCGGAGTTCGGGGCTCATCCCCAAACGTGTTGAATCGCGAACTCGCGCGCGCGGGTGGAGCTGGCCAGCACCAGCCCGAGAAAGCGATCGAGCGTCTCGGTCGAGAGTGCCTCCAGCGGCAGCTCGCCGACCACCCAGACCTCGCCCTCCTGGTTCTCCGCGAAGCTGACAAACGGGGCCTGGCGGTTCCAGAACAGCAGCTGGTGGGGGTCGATCACGTTCGCGGGCAGCACCGCCGCCTGGACACGGAGCAGCTCACCGCGAATCTGCACGCCCACGTCCAGCCGGTAGCCGGCCGAGTCCAGCGTGAGCCCCCATTCGCCGTCAGCGACACGACGCACATCGGTCTCCAGCGACTCGATGAACGCGGTCGCACGCGCAACTGCTTCCTGGCTCGCCACGCGGTCGATCAGATCGGCATCGGCGCGGGTGCGCCCTCAGCCTGCTTGGGCCTGGACTTGGGCAGGAACAGGCTGGCGATGAAGGCGACGACGATCAACGCCAGCGCCCACCAGAAGGTCTGACCGAAGGCCGAGGCGATCGGCGGGGCGATCTTGGCGCGCATCGACGGCGGGATCGTCTGACCGGCGTTGAAGCTACCGCCGGGCGGGTGCAGCTTCGAGGTGATAGCCGAGGACAACAGCACGCTCAGCACCGCCGTGCCGACCGAGGCGCCGGCCTGCTGGATGATGTTCAACAGCGCCGAGGCGCGCGCGGCCTGGGTCTCCTTGATCGTCTGGATCGCGCCGGTAAAGATCGGCATCATCGCCAGGCCGAGGCCGAGGCCGTTGACAAACAGGTCGATCTCCACCTGCCAGAAGGGGGTGTTGGCGCCGACGCCGGTCAGCCACAGGACGGAGATGCCGATCAGCGCGATCCCAACCGGCGAGATCTTGCCCGATCCGGTCCGGTCAGATAAGACCCCGGCGACCGGCATCATCAGCATCGAGCCTACGCCCTGGGGGATCATCAACAGGCCGGAGTTCAGCGCCGACTCAAAGCGCGCTTCCTGGAGGTAGTAGGGCAGCAACAGCAGCGAGCCGAACACGCTGATGATCATCAGCGCGAGCGCGATTGACGAGGTGCTGAAGACCCGATCAGCGAACAGCCGCAGGTCGATCAGCGGCTGCTCGGAGCGCAACGCGTGCCACACGAAGCCGACCAGCAACACGACGCCGATCGCCATCGGGATCAGCACCTTGGCCTGGGCGAACCCGCCGGGGTTGGATTCCGCAAGCCCGTAGATCAGCAGCGCCACACCGGGTGAGGCCAGCAGCAGGTCGATGATGTCCAGGCGCTCGTTCGCCTGGCCGACATCGGGTTTCAGCACGAACCAGGACAGGATCAGCGCGAACACGCCGACCGGCGCGTTGATGAAGAAGATCCAGCGCCATGACACGTCGGAGACGAGCCAGCCGCCAAGCACGGGACCGAGGATCGGCGCGATCATCATCGGCACCCCGAGGATCGCCATCACCCGCCCGATCCGTTGCGGTCCGGCGGCCTTGGTCAGGATCGTCATCCCGGCCGGCATGATCATGCCGCCGCCGAGGCCCTGGAGCACGCGGAAGACGATGATCTCGGTTGACGAGCTCGCGATACCCGACAGCGCAGAGCCGATCACGAACAACAGGATCGAGCCCATGTACAGGCGCTTGGTGCCGAAGCGGTCCGCGATCCAACCGCTCAGCGGGATCACGGTTGCCAGCGCCAGCGTGTAACCGGTGGCGACCCACTGGATCGTCGGCAGTGATGTGTGGAAGCTTCCCGCGAGCGTTTTGATCGCGACGTTGACGACGGTCGTGTCGAGGATCGACATGATCGCGCCGAGGACGACGACGGCCGCGACCGTCAACAGCTGGCGGTCGACACCCGTATCCGCAGCGGCCTGCTGCTCGCCTGTGGCTGCAGCGTCCAACCCCGTCAGTTCACTCATAGATAGAGAAAGGTAGCGCGCAAAGCGGACCGGGGCGTGTCTTTTTAACTGCGGGTGTCAGCCGGCCTTGAAGTAACGCCCCGTGTCGCGGAACGCCAGGGCGGCGACCAGCTTGTTGACGGGCGCGCCGGGCTTGCCCAGCGGACTGGGCGTGACCGCCATGCGCCAGGTGAAGCGAGATCTGTCAGAGCCCTCGGGCTCGACCAGGTAGTCCTCAGCGAAGCTGGTGAACACCGGGACGTTGGCCTGCTCTACGTAGAAGGAGAAGCGCCGGCCCTCCTCCCAGATAAAGAACCGCTCCTGGATCTGGACCAGCCCCAGGACCTTCGCGGTCCGGGTCGCGCCGACGCCGCGGGGGACCGGGGACGTCCAGGTGATGTCCAGGCCGGTGACCCAGTGCAGCGGCTTCTCACCGGAGATCTCCTGCCACACCTCACTCGCGGGACGATTGATCACCCAGGTGTGCTCAAAGCGCTGCTGGGCCGTCTGGAAGTAGGACTCGTCTACGGGCTGGAGTGAGGGCATGGCCAAGTTGTAACGGATCCGGGCCCGGGTCAGGCGGCGCGGTCATTGGTGCTGGTGAAGCGGCCGGGTCCGAGCCAGCCGCGGCCGGCGGCCAGCTGCGCGTCCAGGGCACCCGCGGACTGGGGCCGGCAGAGGAAGAAGCCCTGACCAAGCTTGCAGCCGACACCCAGCAGTGCGTCGACCTGATCGGCACTCTCAATGCCCTCGGCCACGACGTCAACGCCCCAGCTGTGGCCGAGCGCGACGATCGCCCTGATCATCCGCAGATCAGGGTCGGGGCCGCGCAGCTCGGCGATGAACGGCCGGGGGATCTTCAGGTGGTCGAGCGGCAGGCGCTGGAGGTACTGGAGCGAGCTGTAGCCGGTGCCGAAATCATCAATCGCGATCGCCACTCCCAGACGGCGCAGCTCGGCGAGGCGCTCGGCGGCGTAGCCAACGTCGGTCATTACCGCCGTTTCGGTCAGTTCGATCACCAGCGCGGAGGGCGGCAGCCCGCTGTCCTGCAGCGCGGACACCACCTCCGCGACGAGGTCGGAAGCGTGCAGGTGCGCGGCGGACACGTTCACGGCAACGCGCGGGTGGTTGAGGCCGGGGCGCTGATGCCAGGCCATGGCCTGATGACAGACGGTACGCAGCACCCAGGTCCCGAGCGTGGCGATCTGCCGGGTGCGCTCAGCCAGGGGCAGAAACGCGTTGGGCGACAGCGGCCCGCGCTGGGGGTGGTTCCAGCGCAGCAGGGCCTCCAGCACCACGATCCGGTCCGCGGTCAGGTCGACGATCGGCTGGTACTCGAGGAAAAGCTCGCCCCGGTCGGTCGCACCGCGCAGCGCGGTCTCGAGCTCCAGCCGGTAGCGGGCGTCGGCGCGCATCGACGCGCGGAACACCGAGGAGCGCCCGCCGCCGGCGGTCTTGGCGCTGTACATCGCCAGGTCGCCGTCATGCAGCGGGTCGTCGTCGCGGTGACGGCCGGCCGCCACGCCGATGCTGGCCGAGAGCATCAGCTCGTGCCCGGCAATTGAGAAGGGCCGCTCAAATTCGTCGATGATGCGTCCGGCGACGCGCTGGCCCTGGCGCTCATCAGCGCGCTCCACCAGCACCGCGAACTCGTCACCCCCGAGCCGCGCCGGGGTGGCATTCGGGCCGACGCAGGCGGACAGGCGCTCCGCGGCGGCGATCAGCAGCTCGTCTCCGACCTTGTGGCCAAGTGAGTCGTTGATCGTCTTGAACCGATCCAGGTCCACGAACAGAACCACGAGCTGTCCGTCGGTGTCCTCACAGCGCGCCAGCGCGGCGGACAGACGCTCGTTCAACAGGGTCCGGTTCGGCAACCCGGTCAGCCCGTCATGCAGTGAGCGGTGGACGGTGTCGGCCACCAGCGCCGCGTCAGACATGGCGGTGCTCGCCTGCTCGGCGAACGTGCGCAGCGCCGCCACCTCGGATTCGGTGTAGACCCGGCCCGCGGTCCTGGAGGCGACTACCAGCGCGCCGGTCGGCTCGGCGCCGGACTGGACCGGGGCCGCTAGCAGCGTGGTGACCCCCTGGGCCTTCATCACCGGGTGGGAGTTCTCACGGTTCTGGTAGTCGGGGATCACTATCAGCTTGTTCTCGCGCTGCACCTGCCGGCTCGCGCCGTTGGGGCGGCCGGGTGAGTTGGCGATCACCTCCAGCGTCTCCTGACTCAGGCCGATGCAGCCCTGCAGCTTGAACGGGCCGTCGGCTCCGCCCTCCGCCTGGCGCAGGAACGCGATGTCACTGCCGGTCAGCTCGGCGGCCCCGCTCACGATCAGCTCGACGATCTCATCGATCGCGGCGCGGCGCACAATCCGGCCCTGGATCTCGGAGATGCGCTCCAGCAGGCGCCGGCGGGTCAGCATCTCCCGCGCCAGGCCGATCACGCCGGCCATGCCGCGCAGCAGATCACGCTCCTCCGCCGAGAAGCCGCGGGATCCCGGGCGCGCGACCACCAGTCGCGCCGCGCGCGTGTCATCCAGCGGCTCATGGGCCACCACCAGGCTGCCGATACCCGGCAGCTCCACGCGGCCGTTCTGCTCGTCACCCACAAGCGCGCTGAACTCGTCGACCCGCTCCACCGGCAGGCCGACGCAGTGGGGCCGCGCGCCCGCGCGAACGATGCAGGCCAGCTGCGCGCCGATCACCTTGGCTGCGCGCTCCACACCACTGGCGGTGGCCCGGTCCGCGTCGGGCTGACCGGCCACGTAGCTCATGAACTCGGCCAGCTGCTGCCCGGCCAGGTAGGGCGCCACGCCCACCTGGGGCGCGCTCTGATCGCCAACGTCCCTGTCGTCCCTGGTAGTCATCCTGACTAGTTGGGGGTGTACCACATGCCAGATTGGCGATAGTCGTAATCATCCAGCCGGAAGCTGCGTGCGTCGCGCCGGCCGGCCAGGACGCTCGCCGGGCGTAACAGCGTGGCCTCACCGTGCGGGTCGTAGTAGTAACTGTTGGAGCCTGCACACGCCCCGCGCCTGAAGACCGAGTCCTCCAGCCCGCGGTCCATCCGCTCCAGGAACGCCGCGGCCGCCTCAGGCTTGACCTCGAACTGGTCCGCTCCGCGGCGCTCCAGCTCGGAGAACAGCCGGGCCATGTGGGTCATCTGAATCTCCAGGCCCCAGAAGTACGACAGTCCCACGTAGGAGTACGGGCTGTTCAACGACAGGAAGTTCGGGAAGCCCGGGACGCTGAAGCCCTCATAGGCATGGAACCGGCCCTCGCGCCAGAAGCGGCCGAGGTTCAGGCCGTCACGCCCGGTTATCTCGATCGCGGGGAAGTTGCGCTCCCAGAGGCTGAAGCCGGTGGCCAGCACCAGCAGGTCGATTTGCGTACGGCGGCCATCCGTGGTCACTATCGCGCCCGGCTCAATGTGATCTATCGACTCTGTCTCCAGCGTCACGTTCGGCCTGTTGAACGCCTGGAAGTAGGAGTTGGAGAACGTCGGCCGCTTGCAGCCGAGCGAGTAGTGCGGGGTCAGCTTGCGACGCGTCTCGGGATCCTTGACCTGGGCTCTGAGGTGTGCGCGCCCCAACAGCTCGGCGACCCTGTTGCCGAGCTGGAACTGGCGGTAGTGCAGCACCCCGCTGAAGGTCATCGCCTCGAGGATCGAGGTGTTCGCCAGCCGCGCGGCGGACTGAATCGCGGGGACCCGCGCGAACAGCTTCTGCACGTACTTGGGGACCGGCCCGTCGAGCTTCGGCACGACCCAGATCGGTGTGCGTTGGTACACGGTCAGCTCCGCCACCTGGCTGGCAAGCTCAGGGATCAGCTGCACCCCGGTGGCTCCCGTGCCGATGATCGCGGCCCGCCTGCCGTTGAGAGCGACGCTGGGATCCCAGTCCGCGCTGTGCACGACGTCCCCGGCGAAGCTGTCGATCCCGGGGATGTCCGGTGACTTGGCCTGGGACAGAAAGCCGGTGGCGGTGATCAGATAACGGGTTCTGATCGCGGGAGCTGAAGCGAGCGTCAGCTCCCAGAGGCCGTGCTCCTGATCCCAGCTGGCCGATTCCACCGTCGTGGCGAAGCGCATCCGCTCGTACAGCCCGTACTTGTCCGCAATGTCCCGCGCGTAGGCCTTGATCTCCTCGCCGGGCGCGAACACGCGCGACCAGTACGGGTTCGGCTCAAATGAGAACGAGTAGGTGACCGAGGCTATGTCCACCGCCAGGCCCGGATAGCGGTTGACGTGCCAGGTCCCGCCGAGATCGTCCTCGCGCTCGAGGATCAGGAAGTCGTCAATCCCCTGGCGGCGCAGCTGAATCGCCGCGCCCAGACCGCCGAAACCCGCCCCGACGATCACGGCCGTCACATCGGGTCGCACCGGCGTCTGCTCCCGGTCGATCAGCGGGCTGGACGCTGCCATGTCTGACGAGATTACCTGTCTTGGTCCTCGGCTCGCGCGGCTCCTTCTGCGGTCTCGGCCTACGGTTCGACGTAGACGCTGGCGCCGCTCTCCACGAACTCCCGTGACTTGGCCTCCATCCCGGCCTTGGCCTGGTCGTCAAAGCGCTCGCGGATGTCCTGGCTGATCCGCATGGAGCAGAACTTCGGGCCGCACATCGAGCAGAAGTGCGCGGTCTTGGCGTTCTCTGAGGGCAGCGTTTCGTCGTGGTAGGCCTCGGCGGTCACCGGGTCCAGTGACAGCGCGAACTGGTCACGCCAGCGGAAATCGAACCGCGCCCGGGACAGGGCGTCATCCCAGGCTTGGGCGCCCGGATGGCCCTTGGCCACATCCGCGGAGTGCGCCGCGAGCTTGTAGGTGATCACGCCGGTCTTCACATCGTCACGGTCGGGCAGCCCGAGATGCTCCTTGGGCGTGACGTAACAGAGCATCGCGGTGCCGTGCATCGCGATCGTGGCGGCGCCGATCGCAGAGGTGATGTGGTCATAGCCGGGCGCGATGTCCGTCGCCAGCGGCCCAAGCGTGTAGAAGGGCGCGCCGTGGCACCACTCCTGCTCCAGGCGCACGTTCTCCTCGACCAGGTGCAGCGGCACGTGGCCCGGTCCCTCAACCATCACCTGCACGTCGTGCTCCCAGGCGCGCGTGGTCAGCTCCGCCAGCGTCTTCAGCTCGGACAGCTGCGCCTCATCATTGGCGTCGGCGATTGAGCCGGGACGCAGCCCGTCACCGAGTGAAAAGCTGACGTCGTAGGCCGCGAAGATCTCACACAGCTCGTCGAAGTGCGTGTAGAGGAAGTTCTCCTGATGGTGAGCCAGACACCAGGCGGCCATGATCGAACCGCCGCGGGAAACGATCCCGGTGACACGCTCGGCGGTCAGCGGCACGTAGCGGAGCAGCACACCGGCGTGAATCGTCATGTAGTCGACACCCTGCTCGGCCTGCTCGATCACCGTGTCACGGAACACCTCCCAGGTCAGCTTGTGAGCCTGGCCGTCAACCTTCTCCAGCGCCTGGTACATCGGCACGGTGCCGATCGGCACAGGGCTGTTGCGCATAATCCACTCGCGGGTCGTGTGGATGTCATCACCGGTTGACAGGTCCATCACCGTGTCAGCCCCCCAGGTAACAGCGTGGGTGAGCTTGTCCACCTCCTCTTGGATAGAGGAGGTGACGGCGCTGTTGCCGATGTTGGCGTTGACCTTCACGAGGAAGCGGCGCCCGATGATCATCGGCTCTGACTCCGGATGGTTGATGTTGGCGGGGATGATCGCCCGGCCGGCGGCCACCTCACTGCGGACCAATTCGACGTCCAGCCCCTCACGCTGGGCGATGTAGTGCATCTCCGGGGTGAGCTCACCGCGGCGCGCGTAGTGCATCTGGGTCACGGTTTGGCCCTGCTTTGCGCGCAGCGGCGCCCGGCGGTTTCCCTGCCACTCCTGCCGCGCCGCGCCGTTGCGGATCGCGCGCCGGCCGTTGTCACGCAGGCCGGTTGGCCGACCCTCATAGGTCTCTGTGTCGTCACGGACGGAAATCCAGTCACCGCGCAGTGCTGGCAGGCCCACCTCAGGCTCTGACCCCGGGCCTTCTGTGGTGTAACGGTGAAAGGTCTCCCCGTTGGTCAGCTGCACACAGGTGACCGGCACGTTCAGTTCGCCCTGTTCAATACGCGTGTGGGCGGGATGGATGCTCATGTGGTTACTCCGGGGGTTGATGGTGATATGTGTGATACGGGTCCACGCCCGGCGCCAAGGCGCCAGCCGCTGCTGTTACGTAGCTGCGTGGCCGTGAACTCGGCGGCCTCAGCGGCCGACGTCTCCAGGTTGTGACCGTGGGCCAGGAACGCCGTCAGCGCGGCGCTGTAGGTACAGCCGCTGCCATGGTCGTTACCGGTCTGCACCACGTCGTGGGCCAGCTCGACCGGCTCTCTTCCGGGCCGCTGGAGCAGGTCGACCGCGCTGGCCGACCCGGTGCGGATCACCGGCACGTTCAGTTCGCCCAGAGCGGCGGCCTCATCCGCGTTCGGTGTCACGACGCTTGCGCGAGGCAGCAGCTCGCGCCGGTAGGCGTCGATCACCGCGTCGGTGGCGAAGCTCGCGCCTGAGGTGGCTCCCAACACCGGGTCGACGACCAGCGGCAGCGCGCCGACGCGCTGGGCGACAAGCTCCACGGCGGCGACCGAGCCAAGCAGCCCGGTCTTGACCGCGGCCACCGGGAAGTCGCCCAGCACCGCGTCCAGTTGCGCCGCGATGACCGCTTCTGGCAGCGGCTGGATCTGATGGACCGCCGTGGTGTCCTGGGCGGTGACCGCCGCGATCACGCAAGTGCCATGCACGCCGAGTGCCGCGAAGGTCGTCAGGTCGGCGGCGATCCCGGCGCCGCCGCCGGAGTCGCTGCCCGCGATGGTGAGCGCGACGGGCGGGGTCATCCGGTCACCGCCAGCAGATCGCGGACTACCGCCTGGGGCTCGCTGCTGGCCATGACCGCGCCCATCACGGCGACCCCGTGGGCACCGGCGTCGAGCATCTCCGCGGCGTTGTCCGGGTCTACGCCCCCAAGGGCGTAGACCGGGATCGGGTGACCGCCGAGCGCGGCGCGATCAAGTGGCGGGCCGTACCCCGGCTTGGACTTGCTGGTGCCGACCGGGCCGAGCGTCACATAGCCGACCCCGGCGTTGGCCGCAGCCGCGACCTCGGCCGGGCTGTGGCAGGAACGCCCCAGGCTCGGGACGGTTGCGCCCGCGGGAAGCTGCACGCCGATGGCGCCCGGGACTTTCCGGTGTGCAGCTATCAGAGTCGCGCCCAGCTTCGTGAGCCTCGCTGCCAGCTCAGCCCGGGGGCCGTCAGCCAGGTCGAGCTCGCGCAGCACTACATGGCTCAGGCCGGCGGCTATGCATGCCCCGACGGTCTCCGCGAGGCCGCGGCCGCGCGGGAGCTGGCGGCGGTCGGTCAGGACCAGCAGGCGCGGCAAGCTCACGTGGTTCATCCGATCCGCCCCTCCACCGGAGAGGACGCACGCGCGACCTCCAGCCGCGGGATCCGGCCCGCCTCATGCGCCGCGTAGCCGGCCTCCACGGCGAGTGCCAGCGCACGGGCCATCCCGACGGGATCGTCGGCGCGGGTGATCGCGGTGGCTGCCAGCACCGCATCACAGCCCAGCTCCAGCGCCAGCGCCGCGTCGGAGGCGGTCCCGACGCCTGCGTCCAATACGACCGGCACTTCGACGGCGGCCACGACAGCCTCCAGGGAGTGCGGGTTCAGCACACCCAGCCCGGAGCCGATCGGCGAGCCCAGCGGCATCACCGCCGCGCACCCGACATCTGCCAGCCGGCGGGCGAGCACCGGATCATCGGTGCTGTAGGGCAGCACCGTGAACCCGGCTCGGACGAGCCGTGCGGCGGCGTCGAGCAGCTCGACCGCGTCGGGCAGCAGTGAGGTCTCATCACCGATCACCTCGAGCTTGACCCAGTCCGTCTCCAGCGCCTCCCGCGCCAGCTCCGCGGTCAGCACGGCCTCACGCGCTGACAGGCAGCCGGCGGTGTTGGGCAGGATCGTCACGTCGGCCGCGCGCAGCGTTTCAAGCAGACCGCCGCGCGCCTGGGAACCGGTCCGGCGCATCGCGACCGTGACCAGCGACGGCTGGGCGGCGTTGAGGATCTCCGGTAGCAGCGACACTGACGGCAACCCGCCTGTGCCGAGGAACAGGCGCGAGTCCAGCGTCCGGCCTGCGATCTCCAGCTCAGCCACCCTGCACCGCCGTCACCAGCTCTACGCGGTCGCCCGGAACCAGGGTGCGCCGCTCCCAATCGCCACGCGGGACCACCACTTCGTTGACCGCGACCGCCACGCCCGCGGGCGCCCGCTCGCCACAGCGCTCCTGAATCAGGTCGGCGACGCTGCCTTCAAAATCCACGGCCTTGCCGTTGACCCTGAGTGTCACCGTCCGGCTCCCTGTTTCACCCGCGCGGCCATCCGGCGCGGGTCAACGGCCGGCTCCACGCCTCCGGTCTCGATCTGCTCCGCGATCAGCCGGGCGGTGAGCGGCGCCAACAGGACGCCGTGGCGGAAGTGCCCTGCGGCAAGCAGAACGCCCGGCTCGTGCGTCGGGCCGACCAGCGGCAGGTTGTCCGCCGTGCCGGGCCGGTCACGGGCTGTGGCTTCCACAAAGATCGCCCGGTCAAGCGCGGGCAACAGCCGGCGCGCGGTGTCAAGCAGACGCCAGACGGCCTCCGCGCTCACCACCGGCGGCGCGTCATGCTCCTCCTGGGTCGCGCCGACCACCACCTCGCCACCGGCGCGCGGCACGACGTAGACCTGCTCACCGTGGACCCAGGCACGCACCGTGTGGCGCGGTAGGTCGGCGGTCGGCAGTCTCAGGCGGAGGATCTCACCGCGGACCCCGCGGACCAGCGCGCTGTAGGGCTCGGGGAGCTGAGTGCCCGTTGCCCACACGGTCACCTCGGGCTCGATGGTTTGAGCGGTGTCCGCGACGCGTACCCGGTTGCGCAGCGCTGCCACGACGGCACGTGGATCGACGCTGTGGTCATCTGGTAGCCAGGCACCCCCCAGGACGCGGCCGAGTCCGGGCTCACGCTCCAGCAGCTCCGCCCGCTCCAGCGCGACCGCCTGCTCGTGATGGCTGCCGGCGAGCTTCAGCCGGCGATCGATCTGAGCCATGTCCCCGGCATCGGCGCCGGCCAGGACCGAGCCGCGTTGCAGCGCGACACCCAGTCGCGCTGCGTAGTCAGGCCACAGCTCCGCGGCCTCGTGGCCCAGTGCGTGCAGCGCCTCCTCGCCGTACCAGAGCTCACCGACGGGGCTCAGCATGCCGGCGGCGGCGTATGAGGCACCGCTGCCGGGACTCGGGTCGACGACCTCAACCTGGTGGCCGCGCCTCAGCAGCTCATCGGCTACCGCCAGACCGATGATCCCGGCACCCATGACCCGCACGCGCGCCATCAGGACACCGCCGCAACCAGGGTTTTGGCGGCCGCCACAGGGTCCGGCGCCTGCCAGATCGCGCTGATCACCGCCACTCCGTGGGCGCCAGCGTTCCTGACCGCGCGCGCACCCTCGAGGTCGACCCCGCCGATCGCTATCAGCGGGAGCACGCCGGCCGCGTCAGCCACGGCCGCGGCGCCGATCGGCTCTGGCAGCCCCTGCTTGGAGGCGGTCGCAAACACCGGTCCGATCCCGGCGTAGTCGGCGCCATGGTCACGCGCCGCCTCCACCTCTGAGCGGTTCCGACAGGTCGCGCCGATCAGCAGACCGGGACCGATCCCGCGCGCGCTGGCAACGGGCAGGTCGTCAGCACCTAGATGGACGCCATCAGCGTGAGCTGCGAGTGCCACATCAACACGGTCATCGACGATCACCGTGCAGTTCGGGGCGCCGACACGGACCGCCACGGTAAGCGCGATCAGCTCCCGGGTAGTGGCCTGCTTGTCGCGGATCTGGAAGCCGTGCACACCGGCGGACCTGAGTTCCGGCAGCAGCGAAAGGTCAACGTCGCCGTCTACTAGGCAGAAAACTCGGGGAAGGCTTTGCGCTGGTGAAATGCTCGCTCCCTTCGCCGGCATTACCCGGATCAGGTTGGACGGTCAGAGCGGCGTCAGCTCCCTCTCAGTCCGCTGCCGCGGACTCCCGTGGTGGGACTCCCACACAGCTTAGGGCAGGACGTCCCTGTGACCAAATTGTGAGAACCGCTACCCGCCCCGGCCGACCCTGTAAACATCTGAGCGATGCCGCTGTTCGGCCGCCGGGCAGACAAACCGACCCAAGCAGAGCTTGATGCTGCCCAGGTCGACCTCGAGCGCATCCGCGAGGGCGGGATTCCGCTGGGCGCGGAGCAGCGGCTCCAACGCGTGGCCGCAGACAGCGAGCCGTTCTTCACGAGCGATCTGTCGAGCAAGCAGTTCGCGTTGGCCGACAGTGTCGGCTTGGCACCGGTTGCCCAGGTGATGGGCTCCTCTGTGGTCAAGCACGGCTGGGCCTATAACCAGTACGGCTGGTACGGCGGGATCAACGAGGTCCCGGGCATGTCAGAGCCCTGGAACCTCGCGCGGGGGCGTGCCTTTGACCGGCTGGCCCAGGAGGCCGCGTGTGCGGCAGCTGACGGCGTGATCGGCGTGCAGATCGAGTCCCGAGGAACGGTGGGCGAGGCTGACAACGTCGAGTTCATCGCATTCGGCACCGCCGTCAGGGACCGCCAGTGGCCCCGCCGCGAGGGCCAGCCGCTGCGGCTGTGTTCGCTGTCGGGCCAGGACGTCGACAAGCTGCGCCGGATCGGGGCTGAGGTCGTCGGCGTGGTCAGCCACACGAGCGTCGTGTCCAGCCAGCTCGGTTACGGATCGAACTGGGTGATGAACAGCCGTGGCTGGTTCTCCGGGCGCCAGAACGTGGAGATCCCCGAGATCTCCGCCGGCGTCTACTACGCGCGCCAGAACGCGATGGGAGAGGTTCAACGCCAGGCTCAGGCCGTCGGCGCCAACGACCTGGTGATCACCACGCTGAGCCACTCGATCCGCCATCACGAATACGGCGACAACAACCCGCGCCACTACTTCATCGTGACCATGCACGTGCTGGGAACTGCCGTGGTACTGGGTGCACACGAGCCCCGCCCGGGCCCGTTGGGCGTACCGCGGATGTCGATCAACCTCGGAAAACCAAATAACTAGGAGCGGCGCCATGGCTTATGACCCGACAAGCACCGAGGGGCTCGCGGCCCACGCCAGTGAGCGCCTCGCGATGAACACCCGCGGGCTGTTCACCTCCGATCTCAGCGTGAACGAGTACCTGTGCGTGGAGAAGGCCGGCTTTGACCCGGTCGGCCTGGTCGTCGGGTCGAGCATCTACCACACCGGCTACCAGTTCCAGAACATCCGGCGCAATGAGGAGCTGACGGTCCTCAGCCAGGCGATGTACCAGGCGCGCGACCTGGCGATGACGCGGATGGAGGAAGAGGCCGACCAGATCGGCGCGGACGGGATAGTCGGCGTCCGGCTCGACGTCGGGCGCTATGAGTGGGGCCCGGACATGACCGAGTTCATCGCGATCGGCACCGCCGTACGCCACAAAGAGGGCAAGCTGCACCGTGCCCCGAACGGACGGCCGTTCACCAGCGACCTCTCCGGACAGGACTTCTGGACGCTGATGCAGACCGGCAAACGGCCCGTCGGGATGGTGATGGGCAACTGCGTCTACCACGTAGCCCACCGCGGCGTGATGCAGACCATGAAGCAGGCCGGCAAGAACGTGGAGCTGGAGCAGTACACCCAGGCCCTGTATGACGCGCGTGAGCTGGCGATGGAGCGGATGCAGTCAGAAGCCGAGCAGATTGGTGACGGCGTACTGGGCATCGTCGAGGTCAAGCTGCACGAGAACAGCCACGGCTGGGGCAGCCACGTGATCGAGTTCTTCGCGCTCGGCACCGCGGTCGTGCCCAACGAGCACGCCGCCGATCAGCAGCTACCGGAGATCACACCGGTGCTGGACATCAACGACTGACGGGCTCATAGTCGCCGGCCGCGAACTGGGCGCGCGCTTTGTACTCACGCCCCAGCAACGGCCAGTTCGCCGTGATCTTCCCGTCCGCGTTGCGGTACCAGGAGTCACACTGGCTCCAGACGCTGGTCGACAGCCGTGACTGGATGTGCGCGTTGTAGTCCGCCTCCACCTGGGCCCTGACGCTCAGCGGCGCCCCCAGCGCCGCTGAGTGCTCGACAAAGTCCGCCAGGTATTTGGCCTGTGCCTCAAGGAAGTAGATGATCGATCCGCCACCCGTATTCGTATTGGGCCCGTACATGATCAGCATGTTCGGGAAGTCCGGCACCGTCATTCCACAGTAGGCGTGAGCCCCCTCGCGCCACGCGTCAGACAACTCGGCGCCGCCGCGGCCGCGGATCCGCATCGGTGCCAGGAAGTCGGCCGCCGCGAACCCGGTGCCCCAGATCAGCACGTCGGCCGGATGCTCGACACCGTCATCGCTGAGCACGGCCTCCGGCGTGATCTCGGCAATCGGCTCGGTGATCAGTTCGGCGTTCTCCTGCGTGAGCGCGGGCAGGTAGTCACTGGAGAACAGGATCCGTTTACAGCCGATCGGATAGTCGGGCCAGACCTTTTCAAATAGCCCAGGTTCAGCTTCGGTCTGGCGGCGCATGTGCCATTCCGACAGCGCGCGCACGCGCGCTGCAAGCGGCTGGGAGTAGGCCCAGGCGATGCTGAGAGTCTCACCCACTCCGTACCAGGCAGCCCGCTCAAGCAGCTGGGTCACGGGCAGTGTCGAGAAGACCCGGTGGTGGATCGGCCCGAACGGGCGGTCGGGACGCGGCACGATGTAGGGCGGGGTCCGCTGGAACACGCTGACATGCGCCGCGCGGCGCTGGAGCTCGGGTACGAACTGGATCGCGCTGGCGCCGGTGCCGACCACGGCGACGCGCTTGCCCTCCAGCTCGACGCCGTGATCCCAGCGGGCGGAGTGGAATGCCGGCCCGGCGAACCGTTCGGCGCCGCGGATCTCCGGGATCGCGGGGCGTGAGAGCTGGCCGACCGCCGGCACCAGCACGTCGGCGACCAGGGACTCCTGCGCGCCGGCGTGGTCGACCTCGAGCAGCCACTTGTTGGTGGTGTCGTCGAAGCTGGCGGCCAGGACTTCCCTGTTCAGACGGATATGGCGGCGTAGGTCGTACTTGTCTGCGACCTTCCGGACGTACTCGAGGATCGCGGGCTGGCGCGAGTAGCGCCGTGGCCAGTACGGGTTGGGCTCGAACGAGTACGAATAGAACGGCGAGGGCACGTCACAGGCGGCACCCGGATAGGTGTTATCGCGCCAGACGCCGCCTACGTCGGCGCCCTTCTCGAGCACCAAAAGGTCGTCGAACCCCCGCTGCTTCAGCTCGATCGCAGCGGCCAGACCACCCAGGCCGGCACCGATCACCACGACAGTCGGCATCACTGCATTCTGTCCG
>JAFMRN010000349.1 GCA_017354065.1 Solirubrobacterales bacterium | reverse complement strand
GGCACCGACAAGGCAGCCGAGCAGCCGCTCCACCGGTGGCAGCGATGCTTCGGCCAGCGGATGCATGCCGACCAGCTGGAACGTTGCGGGCCGGGTCACGGCGATCGCCCGGAGGCACGTCGCAAAGTCCGCGGATGCCGCGCGCCAGTCAGAGCTCGGCGCCAGGTCATTGAGCGGCTCGAGCAGCCGCACCGCGAGCGCTCTCGTCAGATCTTCGCGGCCCTTGAAGTGGTGATAGATCGCCATCCCCTCAACGCCCAGTGCGCGCCCGAGCCCGCGCATGCTGAGCGCTCCGGGACCATCGCGCTCGACCAGTTCTGTGGCGGCATCAAGTACGCGTGCTCGTGTCAGCGGCTGGCGCGCGGCCGCTGAGGCGGCGGTAGCCTTAGGCATCGGGCAGCGACTTTACAGCGTAAAGCCGCTCGGCGGTTATTAAAGGTCGTGCTAGGCGGATGACCGAGCACGTTGTGTTTTCTGGGCTGTGGACAGCGGTCGCCGTTAGGCATAAGCTGTGTTGCTCGGCAGCGATGGATGGCCCGTGGTCGCTGATCACGTGGGAACGTGCCCGGTCGCTGGAGTTAGGGAGGAGGTGGAGTCATGGACGAACGAAAACACACCAGCGCCGCAGCCCGGCTGGGGAGATACCTGCTTGATCAGCAGCTGATCGCTGATCAGTCCGAGCGCAACGACGCGGTACGCAGCGTCGGCGTGTACTTCGTAGCCTGCGGCATCGGCCTGCTGGGCTTGCTCCAGCTTCCCAAGCACGGCGGCTGGCACCCCGGTCTGGCTTACGGACTGGCGGGCTTCGCGCTGGCAGTGGGCGCGATGATCATGTCTTGGAAGCGCTGGTGGGGCGCGCCGCCGATCATCCAGGCCATCACGCAAGTGGTGGGGATCGGCCTGATCGCACTGGGGATATGGGCGACCGGCGGGGTCCACTCCGACGCCTGGCCCTGCCTGGTCGGGATCTCGATCTGCTCCTGTGCCTTCTACCGTGCGTCATGGGCGTTGTTTTTCCTCGCTGAGTGTGTGCTCGCACTGGCCGCGCCGTTTGCCTATGCGCCCTCCGCGGCTGCCAACAGCCACGTTCCGGCGGAGCTGCTGGTCACGGTGACCGCGGACCTGGCGATCGGCGCGACGCTGTTCTTTGTCAGGCGTGTGCAGGTAGACCGGAGGCGCCAGGCCGAGCAGGAGGCACAGAGCGACCCACTCACCGGCTTGGCCAACCACCGTGAGCTCGACCGGCGGCTGCGTGCCGATGTGGCGAAGGCCCGGGAAACCAGCGACAGCCTGGCCGTGGCGGTGCTGGACGTCGATCACTTCAAGCAGATCAATGACGTCGTGGGCCACGATGAGGGAGACGCCTCACTGGTGCACATCGCCGACTCTCTGAGGGCGGCCGCCAAGTCCGGCGACCTAGTGGCGCGGTCCGGTGGTGACGAGTTCACGTGGGTGATGGCCGGCACGCGCGCAGATGAGGCGAAGCGTCGCGCGGCGACGCTGCAGCAGGCCGTGCGTGAGGCGCCCTGGTCCCCGCAGGTCACGATCTCGGTAGGGATTGCCGACAACTCCTGGACCCATGACCCGGCGGAGCTGACCCGGCTCGCGGACGGCGCCCTGTACTGGAGCAAGGCGCGCGGGCGCAACCGCTGCTCGGTGTATGACCCCGAGGTCGTGGAGGCGCTGTCAGCCGAGGAGCGGGCCGAGCGCCTGGAGCGCTCCCAGGCTATGCGCGGCCTGCGCGCACTGGCCCGGGCTATCGACGCCAAGGACCCTGAGACGCGGATGCACTCTGAACGCGTGTCTGAGCTGGCGCGCGAGTTGGCGGTCGCCGCCGGCTGGAAGGAGAGCCGCGCCGACCTGCTCGCGGAGGCGGCGCTGGTCCACGACGTCGGCAAGATCGGGATCGACGACCGGATCCTGCGCAAGGACTGCGAGCTGACGCCGGAGGACCGCGAGCACGTCGAGACCCACGCCGAGCTGTCCGCGCGGATCGTCGCCGGCGTGCTCTCAGCCGAACAGGTCAGCTGGATCCAGACCCACCATGAACGCGCCGACGGGACCGGTTACCCGCGCGCGCTGACCGCCGCGGAGATTCCCGCGGGCGGTGCGCTGCTGGCGGTCGCCGACGCTTATGACGCGATGACGGCCGGGCGCGCCTACAGCGACCAGCGCGAGGTCGACGACGTGCTGGCCGAGATCACCTCGCTCGCGAACCTGCAGTTCACCAGTGAGGCGGTCGCAGCGCTGCAAGTGCTGGTCGCCACCAAGGAGACCGACACGGAGGCGGTGTCCGCAAGCTAGTGGGTCCGCTCAAAGCGGACCCACCAAGGACCGGCGAAAATCCGACAGAATGCAGTGATGCCGACTGTCGTGGTGATCGGTGCCGGCCTGGGTGGTCTGGCCGCTGCGATCGAGCTGAAGCAGCGGGGGTTCGACGACCTTTTGGTGCTCGAGAAGGGCGCCG
>JAFMRN010000348.1 GCA_017354065.1 Solirubrobacterales bacterium | reverse complement strand
AAGATCGCGGCGACACCTGCATACGGCGTGTCGCGGGGCATCCGCGGCCCGTACACGTTGTGGTAGCGCAGCATCGTCACCGGCACGCCGGTCTCGCGGGAGAACGCGGCGCAGAGCTGCTCCTGGTGCAGCTTCGTCGCCGCGTAGACGTTGCGGGGGTCGGTCACCGCGCTCTCGGGGATCGGCTCGGGTACGAGCTCCAGCGAGCAGCGCGGACAGGTGACCTCGAACTCCCCGCTCACCAGCGCGTCAACGTTCCGCGGCGCCGGCGTCACGAGCTCGTGCTCAGGGCAGCGATAGCGGCCCTCGCCGTAGACGACCATGCTCGAGGCGAGCACGAAACGCCCGTCGAAGCGACGCCGCGCGAGCTCACCGAGCAGCACCGCGGTGCCGAGATCATTGTGCGCAACGTAGTCGGGTAGATCGAGGATGTCGGCCCCAAGGCCGACCATCCCGCCCTGATGGCAGACCGCATCGACACCCGCCAGCGCGGCTGACACCGCGCGCGGGTCACGCAGGTCACCGTGGATGAACTCCGCGTCCTCAGGCAGGCTCGGGCGGGCGCGGTGGGCCAGCAGCGAATCGAAGATCCGCACGCGCTGGCCCGCGGCGAGCAGCGCCTCAACTATGTGCGAGCCGATGAAGCCCGCTCCGCCGGTCACAAGAATCATGTCCCCAAGGTAGGCGCCGGCTATCAGCGCGTCGCCCCAGACGGCACCGAGTTTTCAAACTCGTAATGGTTCGCACCTAGCGTCGGGACCGTGATCGAAGTGATTCTTCCGGTGCTCGATGAGGCCGAAGCGCTACCGGGCGTGCTGGCCGCGATCCCGGAGGGCTTCGCGCCGCTGGTGGTTGACAACGGCTCAAGCGACGGATCGGCGGCGATCGCCCGCGCCCACGGCGCCAGGGTGGTGACAGAACCCCAGCGCGGGTTCGGCGCGGCGTGCTTCGCGGGCCTGTCGGCGGCCGGCACCGAGATCGTCTGCTTCATGGACGCGGACGGCTCGCTCGATCCCGCTGAGCTGCCCCGCGTCAGCGAGCCTGTGCAGTCGGGCCGGCTCGACCTGGCGCTGGGCGCGCGCCGTCCGGCGCGCGGCGCCTGGCCGCTGCACGCACGGGTCGCGAACCGCCTGATCGCGCTGGAACTGCACCGCCGCTCCGGCATCCCGGTGAGCGACATAGGGCCGATGCGCGCCGCTCGCCGGTTGTCGCTACTCGCGCTCGGTCTTGGAGACCGAGCTTTTGGCTGGCCACTGGAAATGGTGCTGGCGGCCGCTGACGCCGGCTGGCGCGTCGGTGAGCAGCCGGTCACCTATCGGCGCCGGGCCGGTGGAACCTCGAAGGTGTCGGGCTCGATCCGCGGCACCTGGCGCGCCGGTGCTGACATGTCCCGGCTGCTCCGTTCTTCTTCTGTAAGGACTGTTCCTTTCACTTCGAGCCATGACAGCGCTTGTTGTGATCGCCAAGCAGCCGGTGGCCGGTCGGGTGAAGACGCGGCTGACGCCGCCCTGTAGTCCCGAGCAGGCGGCCGAGCTGGCGGCGGCGGCGCTGACGGACACCCTCGATGTCGTCCAGCGCACCCCCGCGGCGCGGCGGGTGCTGGTCTTTGACGGCGACCCGCGTGACTGGGCGCGGCCCGGCATCGAGGTGATCCCCCAGCGCGGTGAAGGCCTGGGCCAGCGTCTGGCGGCGGCGTTTGACGATGTTGGCTGCCAGGCGCTGTTGATCGGGATGGACACCCCGCAGCTGACCAAGGCGCGGCTGGCCGGCGCGCTGGAAGCGGTCGCCCGGCCGGGGGTTGATGCAGTTCTCGGTCCCGCGTGTGACGGCGGCTACTGGTGCGTCGGCTTCAAGCAACCGGCGCCGGCCGCCTTCCAAGGCGTGCCGATGAGCGCGCCTGACACCTACGCGCGCCAGTGCGAGCGTCTCGGTGCGCTCGGGTTGGCGACCGTTCATGCGCCGGAGCTCTGCGACGTCGACACGATCGCCGACGCCCGCGCGGTTGCCGCCGCTGCGCCGCGGACCCGCTTTGCCAAGACCCTCGCGGCGATCCTGTGACCCACGCCCTGGCGCTGTATGACCGAGCGCTGGCGGGCGACGCGGCCCGGGTCAACTTTGATGACGGATCGGAGTTCCCGCTGCCGGTGCGGCGCTATCTCGGTCCGATAGACGCGGCTGATGAGCGGATGCTGGCCGGCGTGCAGGGACCGGTCCTGGACGTCGGCTGTGGACCGGGCCGGCACCTGCGGGCGCTGAGCAGACGCGGCGTGTTCGCACTTGGCGTCGACATCTCCGAGCAAGCGGTGCGGCTCGCGTGCCGGGACGGTGCTCGCGCCGTGGTGGCCGACGTGTTCGGCGAGCTTCCCGGGAGCTGGCAGACGGCGCTGCTGCTGGACGGCAACATCGGGATCGGCGGTGACCCCGTGCGCCTGCTGCGCCGCCTGGCTCAGCTGCTCCACCCCACTGGCGTGGTGCT
>JAFMRN010000130.1 GCA_017354065.1 Solirubrobacterales bacterium | reverse complement strand
GCCGAAAGTTCTCCCCAGGTCGAAACCCAAGCGGCGCGTCAGGACCGGCAGCGCCGAGCGCTCCCGGGTCGCCTCCACGCCGGAGACCCCACCGCCACCCCCGCCGTCCAAGAGCTCGGATGGCACCTATGACTTCGTCGGCATCGTGATGGCCAAGTCCGCGGAGGGCGACGCGGTGGCCTCCGTGATGCGCCGCCGTGAGGGCGTGACCGTGCTTGAGCAGCCGGCGTTCTGGGATGTGCGCGCTCAGGACCGGCTGGTGATCCCGTTCGAGGAGGTCTCAGAGCAGCTGGGCTATGAGATCGACAGCTACTCAATCCAGCATGAAATGTCCACCCACTACGGGAGAATGGTCGCCACTGATGAGGCACTGATGCTGTTCAGCGATCCGACCGAGGCAATGCAGTACCTGATGGCGTGACAGTGCAACCGAGCTTGCGCACGCTAAAGCAGATTCGCTAACCCACCGAAGCAAAGACCAGATGGCATGACAGCTACAAGCACCACATATTCAGTGTCCGGGATGGACAATCAGGTCCGGGTCAACCCGGTCCTGTCCGCGACGATCGTTCGCGGTGGCAGGATCGCCGCACACGTAGACAACAACCCGGCTACCCGCCGTGCCGCGCTGAGGGCGCTCCCCGCGGTACTGCGCCAGCGCTTTGACGCCCAGGCGGCCGGCGACTTGAACGCCGTGGTCGAGTTGCGCGTCAGCGCCTCAGAGGGCGGTCCGGAAGCGCGTTTCCGGTTGGAGATCGCCGACGGTGAGCTGCACGTCACGCGCACCAGCGCGCCTGAGGCGCAGGCCTGGCTGAGCGCGTCCCTCGGTGACATGATCCGGATCGTCAGTGGCAACGAGGGTCTCTGGGAGCTGCTCTCCCAGAAGCGCCTTGACTTCGGCGGCGAGCCGTTCACGGCGCTGCGGATGCCCGCGGTTCTGCGCCTCTAGCTTGGGTCGAAAGGCTCCTATGTGGACCCTTTTGGCCCATCCTCAATCCGTCCCCTGAGATAACAGCGTGTTGGACTCCGACCCGTCGTAGCGCACGCCCGAGCCCCACGGCTTGGAGCGGTCCACGACCACGCAGTAGTAGCGCGGTCCGTCACTGACACAGCTGCGGAACACGCGCTGGGGCTGGATCTGGAAGGTGTCCAGGCGCTGGACGTTGCGCTGGAAGCGCGCCGGGGCATGAAAGCCGATCCAGGCCTCGGCCCGCTGGCTGGCGTCGAGGAGCGCGGTGTGGTCGGCGCGGATCGTCGCCTGGTTGGCGATCCCGGCCGCCAGCAGCGCCAGGCTGACCAGCAGCGTGCTCAGCGCCCCCGCGTAGTTACGCGCCACCACCCGTGGCAGGTCCGGGCGGCGCTTGCGGATCAAAAAACCGCCCAGGGGCACCAGCAGGCACAGGGCTATCAGGGTCAGGACCAGGCCGATCAGCCAGCCGCCGACCAGTGACTCGCTGTCACCGCTGGGCGGCAGCCAGTGCACGATCAGCGCGTCGGCGAGCGTCAGGGCCACCACGCTCGGCCACTGCCAGGCGCCGCGCAAGCGCCAGCGAAGTCTGACCAGGTCCATAGACAAAAGGTACGGCCGACCTACCTGTGCTGACCGTCACATAGGGGTGTACGCTTGGCCTACACCAACATAAGGAGATCGAAGTGGCTAGAGATGTTGTGGCCTCGCCAGAAGCGATGCTCGATATCCCCGCCGACCGGAACGGTTCACCAAAAGTGAGTCCCCCGGAGGGCGGCCATGAACGACCCGGACCCGATACTCGGACGACCGACCATCTAACGGTCGACGATCGTGTCGGCCTGCTCCGGGCGATGCTGATGATGCGCGGCCTGGAGGCACGCGCGCTGAGCCTGTACAAGCAGGGCAAGGTGCCGGGGTCCTTCTACGACGGCTACGGCCAGGAGGCAGTGTCCGCGGGCGCGGCCTTCGCGATGGCCGCTGAGGACCGGCTCTGCATCCTGCACCGCGACCTGGCGGCGCACATAGTCCGCGGCGTCGAGCCCGCACGGATCCTGGCCCAGTACATGGGCCGCGCCAGCGGCATCACCGGCGGCCGGGACGGGAACGTCCACTTCGGCGACCGCAACCGCGGCTGTGTCGGAATGGTCTCAATGCTGCCCGACATGATGTGCGTGGCCAACGGCCTGGCGCTGGCCTTCAAGCTCCGCGGCCAGAAGGCCGCCGCGCTGACCTTCTGCGGGGACGGCGCCTCCTCACGCGGGGACTTCCACGAGGCCCTGAACTGGGCCGGCGTCCAGCGCCTCGGCGTGATCTTCGTGCTGGAGAACAACCAGTACGCGTACTCGACGCCGACCAGCGCCCAGTTCGCAGTCGACCCGGTCAAGCGTGCGGAGACCTACGGCGTCCGCGGTGTCAGCGTCGACGGCAATGACGCCGAGGCGATGTTCGCGGCGGTGCACGAGGCGCGCACGCGCGCGGCCAACGGTGAGGGCCCGACCCTGGTCGAGGCCCAGACGATGCGCATGCACGGCCACGCCGCCCACGATGACATGCGCTATGTACCCAAGGAGCTGGTCGAGCACTGGGCCGCGCGTGACCCGATCAAGCTGCAATCCAAGCGTCTCAAAGAGCTCGGCGTCGACCTTGACGCCCTCCAGCGCGACGTCGACGCCGAGATCGACGCGGCCTCCCAGGAGGCGCTCGCCTCGCCGATGCCCGACCCGGACACGGCGCTGGACGGCGTGTTCTGTGAGGGTGAGGCCACAGAGCTCGCCGACGGGCTCGCACCGTGGTCGGGGTGGGCACATGCCTGAGCTCACCTACCTCCAGGCGATCTCCTCCGCGCTGCGCGACGAGCTGCGCGCTGATGAGCGTGTGTTCCTGCTCGGTGAGGACATCGGCGCCTTCGGCGGCGCCTTCAAGGTCACCCACGGCTTCCATGAGGAGTTCGGAGCGGACCGGGTGATGGACACGCCGCTGGCCGAAACGGCGATCATCGGCACGGCAGTGGGCGCGGCCGTCTCCGGGCTGCGGCCGGTGGCTGAGATGCAGTTCGCCGACTTCATCGCCTGTGGCTTTGACCAGCTCGTCAACGTCGCCGCGAAGATGCACTACCGCCAGGGGCTGGCGGTGCCGATGGTGGTCCGCCTGCCATCCGGCGGCGGCTTCTCCGGCGGCCCGTTCCACTCCCAGAACCCGGAGGCGTGGTTCATGCACTCGCCGGGCCTGAAGGTCGTCGCCCCGTCCACCGCGGAGGACGCCAAGGGCCTGCTGCACGCCGCGATCCAGGACCCCAACCCGGTCGTGTTCATGGAGCACAAGCACCTCTACCGCCGTGTCCGCGGCGAGGTCCAGGACGGCATCTACACGACCCCGTTCAAGGCGCGGATCGCACGCCGCGGCGAAAACCTGACCGTGATCACCTATGGGGCGATGGTCCCCGCCGCCCTGGAGGCGACCGCCGAGCTGGACGGCGTCGAGGTGCTGGACCTGCGTTCCCTGACGCCGCTCGACGTGGAGGCGATCGTCGATTCGGTGTCGCGCTGTTCCAAGGTCGTGATCGTCGATGAGGCCAATGCGACCTGCGCCGCCGGCGCCCAGGTCTCGGCCGTGATCGCCGAGCACGCCTTTGAGATGCTCGACGGCCCGGTCAAGCGGATCGCCACCCCGGACGTGCCGATCCCCTTCTCACCGCCGCTTGAAGCCGCGGTGCTGCCCTCTGTCACGCGGATCCGGGAGGCCTGTGATGAGCTCCTCGGTTACTGAGGCGACAGATGTGACCATGCCGCAGATGGGCGTGTCGGTCGCGGAGGGCACGGTCGTCGCCTGGCATGTCAAGGTCGGGGACACGGTCGCCGCCGACCAGACCGTCTGTGAGGTCTCGACCGACAAGATCGACACGGAGGTCCCCGCGCCCGCGGCCGGTGTGGTCTCCGAGATCCTGGTGGAGGTCGAGCAGACCGTGCCGGTCGGCGCGGTGCTCGCGCGCCTCGGCGGCGAGGGGGGCGCTCAAGGAACCCAGAACCGGGTCAGCCCCGAGCGCGGCCGTGTCGAGATCAACGGCCAGGGTGAGCACCGCTACTACTCCCCGGTGGTGCGCCGGATCGCGGCTGACAAGCACGTCGACCTGGAGCGGATCCAGGGCAGCGGCCGCAACGGCCGGGTCCGCAAACAGGACGTGCTGGCCGCCGCCGAAACCCAGGAGCCGCCGCTGCACATCGAGTCTCCGTACAGACCCGATGAGCCGGACGTCCCCGCGCCGGTCTCAAAGACCGGCGAAACCACGACGCTGTCAAGGATGCGCCGTCAGATCGGCGAGCACATGAAACGCTCCCAGCAGACCGCCGCGACCTGCACCACGTGGGCGGAGGCGGACATGACCGCGGTGGAGCAGGCGCGCGCCAAGAGCGGGCTCACGGCACTCCCGCATGTCGCGCGGGCATGCATCACGGCGCTGGCCGAGCATCCCGCGCTGAACGCCACGCTGGAGGGTGAGGACTACGCGGTGCACCACAGCGTGAACCTCGGGATCGCGGTCTCGCTCGGTGAGAACGGGCTGATAGTGCCGGTCATCCACAACGCCCAGGACCTGTCGGTCCAGGGCCTGGCAGGACGGATCAAGGACCTCGCACGGCGGGCGCGGGCGGGCCAGCTGAGCCCCGATGAGACCCGCGGTGGCACGTTCACGATCACCAACCCCGGTCAGTACGGCTCGATCATGGCGACGCCGGTGATCAACCAGCCCCAGGTCGCGATCCTCGACCTTGAGGCCGTGGTCAAACGCCCGGTCGTGATCGATGATGCGATCGCGATCCGCGCGATGACGATCCTCGGCCTGTCCTGGGACCATCGCGCCCTGGACGGGGTCCTGGCCGCGCAGTTCCTGGCCACCCTGAGAGGCGAGCTAGAGTCGGTCAGGTGACTGAACTCTGGGTCTGCCACGCCGGGCTGCTGGACTACCGCGAGGCCCTGGCGCTCCAACAACGGCTCTGCGCCGCGCGCCAGGACGGCCTGATCCCAGACACGATGCTGTTGCTCGAGCACCCGGCCGTGGTCACCCGCGGCCGGCGTGCCGCGCCGGAGGATCTGCCCTTCGGTGAGGCGTGGCTGGCCGAGCGCGGCGTCGACGTGGTCGACGTGAACCGCGGGGGCAAGCTCACATACCACGGCCCCGGCCAGCTGGTCGGCTACCCGATCGTCGCCGTCGATGACGTCGTCGCCTACGTGCGGCTGCTGGAACGCGCGCTGATCAGCGCCCTGGCAGAGCAGGGCGTCAGCGCCCACGCGCGGGTCGAGGACGGTCCCGACTACACCGGCGTCTGGGTTGAGGACCGCAAGATCGCCTCGATCGGGGTGCACGTGTCGCGTGGCGTTGCCACCCACGGTTTCGCCGTCAACGTCGACAACGACATGGCGCCGTGGACCTGGTTCACGGCCTGTGGCCTGCCCAGTGTGCAGATGACCTCGGTGGCAGCGGAGCTGACAGGACCCGACCCGGACTGCATGGACTGCTTCGCCAAACGCGCGGGCCACGCGGTGGCCAAGGAGCTCGGCGCCCGCCAGCGGCTCGTCACACCCGCGCGGCTCGAATCGGCGCTGAACGCTGTGCCGGCCTGAGCCAGCGTTAAGTACTCTGAAGGAATGAGCACTCGCGCGCGTTCGAACCCGGGCGGCATCCGTGATGTCCTGACCGTGCTCCAGGTCGAGGAGACACAGCCGTACAAGGGCCGCAAGCCCCCGTGGTTCAAGGTCCCCGCCCCCGGCGGCCAGCGCTACCGCGAGCTGCAGAGCCAGATCAAGGAAGAGAACCTGCACACGGTCTGCCAGGAGGCCGCCTGCCCCAACATCGGCGAGTGCTGGGAGCGCGGCACGGCGACCTTCATGATCCTCGGCGACACCTGCACGCGGCGCTGTGGCTTCTGCAACGTGAAGACCGGCAAGCCGACCTGGAATGACCCGCTGGAGGCCGCGCGCGTGGCCCGCAGCGTCGCGCGCATGGGGCTGCGCCACGCAGTGATCACCAGCGTCGATCGTGACGACATGTACGACTACGGCGCGCACGCCTTCGTCGGGGTCATCCGCCAGATCCGGCGCCAGTCACCGCACACCAAGATTGAGGTCCTGACCCCTGACTTCCGCGGCCAGGAGATGCCCCTGGCGAAGGTGATCGAAGCGCGTCCCGACGTGTTCAACCACAACGTCGAGGTCGTCCCGCGGCTCTACACCGTCGCGCGCCGCGGCTCGACCTGGGAGCGCTCCAACCGCGTGCTGCGGACCGCGAAGGAGATGGGCGGTGACCAGGTCACCACCAAGTCCGGGCTGATGGTCGGACTCGGTGAGTCCTTCGAGGAGATGGTTGACGCGCTGGGCCAGCTGCGTGAGAACCACGTCCAGGTGCTGACCGTCGGCCAGTACCTGCGCCCGACCGAGAACCACCTGCCCGTGGTCCGCTACTGGCACCCCGACGAGTTCAAGGCACTTGAAGACGCCGCGTATGCGCTGGGCTTCACCCACGTCGCGGCCGGCCCGCTGGTGCGCAGCTCCTATCACGCGGATGAGCACATCGTCCAGGACGAGCCCGGCGT
Organism: Solirubrobacterales bacterium; assembly: GCA_017354065.1. Classification (GTDB taxonomy): domain Bacteria; phylum Actinomycetota; class Thermoleophilia; order Solirubrobacterales; family Solirubrobacteraceae; genus Palsa-465. The sequence continues at coordinate 217 of JAFMRN010000130.1, read as the reverse complement.
CGGTCCCCTCCACCAGGTAGCCGCACAAGCCTGATCACTGATGAAACTCCGCGCCCTCCTCGCCGCCGCACTCACGCTTCTGCTCAGCGCACTGGTGCCCGGCGTGGCGGCGGCGCGCGGCGGCTTTGGATCCTCGAGCTTCCACAGCTCGGGCGGGCTCGGCGGCTCTTCGAGCCGCAGCTTCGGGTCCGGCCGCGGGCTCGGCGGCAGCGGGCAT
>JAFMRN010000018.1 GCA_017354065.1 Solirubrobacterales bacterium | reverse complement strand
CGCTACCGCCGGGCGGAGCACCGCGATCCGTGGACGCGGTGAGCTTGGCGTAGCGCGGCGACGGCCGATAGATCAGATCGTCGACGACTGGATTCGCAAGGGGCCCCGGGGCGAACGGCTCGCTGAGAAGCTGAAGATGGCTGGCCTGGAGTGGAACGCAGGTCGCTTTGTCCTGCTGGTGATCGGCGCGACGCTTGCGGGCTTCGTGATAGTGAGCCTGCTGTTCCCGATGTTGTTCGCGATAGTCGGGGGGCTACTCGCGGGACGCGCTTGCTTTGCTTGGCTCGATCGCAAAGTGGACAAGCGCAAGGAGTTGTTTGTGGGGCAGCTCGGTGAGATCGCGCGACTGCTGAAGAACGGAGCCTCGGCAGGCCTGTCGGTGCCCGCGTCACTTGAGCTAGTGGTGCGTGAGATCACCGACCCAGCGAGGACGGAGCTCCAGAGCGTGCTGGACGAGATCAGCCTCGGCAGCGATGTGGAGAGTGCGCTTGACAGCTTGTCTGAGCGGTTGCCCTCCAGGGAGATCTCGGTGCTGGTGACCACGCTGGTGATCCAACAGCGCTCTGGCGGCGACGCGGTTCAGGCGCTTCAGGAATTGGCCCAGACGCTGGAGGAGCGGCATCAGACCCTGCGTGAGGTAGGCACTCTTCTGGCGGGCGCGGTGGTTACGTCCTACATAGTCCCCTTTCTCGGGATCGGCGCTCTGTTGATGCTGAACACCATCAATTCCAGCACGCTGCATCGCATGACATCGAGTCTGGCCGGAATCATCACGCTCGTGGTCGTCGGGGGGATGTACGCGCTCGGGTCCTTCTTCATCCGCAAGGTAACGAGGATCGAACTATGAGCGCCGCCCCGGTGTATGGACTTGCCGGTGCGGTGTGCGTCGCGGTCGGGTTACGCGGCGTCCTGCAACTGCGCGCCGTTTCCGACGTAGAGCGGCGGGAGCTTGCGGATCAGGTCGCAGCCAAGGACCGTCACCGGTTTGGCGCGATCCGCAAGTTGGTGAACTGGGTAGGTAAGCGGTTCGGTCCGTATCTGCTCAGGTCGATGAGCGCGAACCGGCAGGCCGCGATAATCCATAAGCTGGACCGTGCTGGCAGGCCGGCCGGCATGGACCTGGAGCGGTACACAGAGCTGCGGGCTGCCGCCTTGGTATTTGCGGTCGTACTTGCGTTCTACTTCCTGCTGGCTGGCGTGTACGTGATGATTCCGGTTGTGTTGGGAATGGGGTTGATCGCGATGGACTGGTGGCTGTCACGTATCGGTCGGCGGCGCCAGGAACGGCTCGAACGCGACATCCCGGACTTCATAGACATCTTGGCGGTGACAGTGCGTGCGGGAGCCGGGTACCGCGCCGCCCTGGAGCGGGTCTCCCGGTCTCTGTCAGGTCCACCTGCTGAGGAGGTGCAGTTGACCTTGCGGCAGATGGATCTCGGCGCGAGTAGGCGGGATGCCTTTCAGGCGCTGCGTGAGCGCAACGACAGTCCAACGCTGGAGAACTTCGTCGCCGCGCAGCTCCAGTCCGAGGAACTCGGCGTGCCGCTTGCTGACGCGCTTGCGTCCATCGCGGTTGATACGCGGCGTGCTGCGGCTCAGAATGCCCGACGAAAGGCACAGCGAACGGCCCCCAAGGTGACCTTGATCTCCGCGGCGCTGCTGATGCCCGCGACCCTGCTCTTGATCGCCGTCGGCCTGTTCATCGGCGAGAACATCCATCTGCCGAGCTTATGAACAGCGAGGGAAGCGAGCAGGACTGGCTCGGACGCCTTGTGCGGATCCTTGTTGTGTTTCGGCTTCTCGTGCTGCTCGCAACTGTTGCCACCCTCATCGCAAAGCCGAGCACGGCCGTCACGGCAGCGGGAATTGTTGTGGCTTTGGCATCGTCGTACGTGCCTCTGCGCCATTGGGACAAAGTCGGCGCGACCGTGTCCCGCCATCCGATCTACCTGACCGGCGAGGTTCTGGTTTCGATGGTGATCCTTGGCGCTACCGGCGCGCGTAGCCCGTTCTTTTACTTCACCCTCGGCACGGCGGCTATAGCAGGGGTTCTCTATGGTCGTCGTGGGGTGATCCCGTTCGGGTTCGTGCTGGTTGGGCTGTATGAAGTGGTTGCCCTGGTCGGGTTCCCAGCGTTGCACCCCCTGCATGACGCCGAGTCCTTGGTGTTTGCTCCGGTGCTCTATCCGCTCGCGATTGCGGCTGGGGTGGCCGCTAGGACCGTGATCGAACGGGGCGTTCGCGCCGAAGCACTCCTGTCCGAGCGCACGCGGGCGTTGGCCACCCAACAAGAGCGTATGCAGGTGGCGCGTGAGCTGCACGACTCGCTGGCCAAGACCGTGGAGGGGTTGGCGATGACCGCAGCGGCTCTGCCGCGGCGGTGCGAGCGCAATCCCCAGGCTGCCGCCAAACTCGCCACCTCCCTCGCCGCCGACGCTCGTAGGGGAGCGCTCGAGGCTAGGGCGTTGATGTCAGGGCTCCGTACGGAGCAAGGTGGCCATCTTGTCGACTCCCTGACGGCGCGTGGGCAAGCGCTTGGGGAACGAGCTGGGACCACCGTTACGGTGAGCTGTGCCGACGCGTCTGTCACTGAGGGCATTTCGGATACAACCGCCCATGAGCTACTGAGGATCTTCGCGGAGGCCGTCATCAACTCAATCAACCACGGTCAGGCTCAAGCAGTCGACGCCGTACTTGAGAAGGCCGAGGCTGGGGTGTTGATGCGGATCCGGGACGACGGCAAGGGGCCGGACGGCGATTTGGATCTCAAAGCGCTTGAGGCCGCTGGTCACTATGGCCTTGTGGGGATGCGCGAGCGGGCCCGCAGTGTCGGTGGTGAGCTTCGCCTAGAAGCCCCCAGTGTTGGAGGACTAGTAGTCGAAGTTACGGTGCCGGTTGGCCCTGAGGGGAAGACGGATCAGGCAACTGCCGCCGCCGGATTATCGGAGCCAAGCGGTAATCTCGTGCTCGCGCGGGTTCTTCCTGACGCATGGAATTGGAGGCAGACGTCGTGATTCGGGTGCTGGTCGTAGATGACAACGCGGTGATACGGCGCGGCATCGTGGCGCTGCTCACTGATCTGGACGACATCCAGGTGGCCGGTGAGGCCGGTGACGGTGAGCAGGCAATTAGAGCCGCGGGGGAACTCGAACCGGACGTGGTGCTGCTGGACGTTCGGATGCCGGGCATGAACGGGGTTGAGGCCGCCGGCAAGCTGAGCGAGAACACGCGCGTGATGATGCTGACCTATACCGACGAGCAGGATCAAGTGCTCGCGGCGATCCGTAACGGAGCTTCCGGATACCTAGTTCACGGCCAGTTTGAGGCTGACGATTTGGCCGACCGCATTCGGCAGTTGGCGGCTGGGGACACGGTTTTGTCGCCGGCGATCGTCGGTACCGTGTTTGAGGCGCTTCAGAAGACTTCAGGGTCTGGGGACGTCACCACATCCGGACCGGCATCGTTGACTCGCCGCGAGCGCGAGATCATGCACCTGATCTCCCAGGGTCAGACGAACACTCAGATAGCTGAGCGATTTGTGCTGTCGGAGAAGACCGTCAAGAACCACGTGCATCGGATCTACTCCAAGCTCGGCGCGAGCAACCGCGCTCAAGCTACAGCCGTGTGGCTCGGTACCTCTGCAAGCAGCTGATTCCAAGCTGCTGGCTTCCTAGGCCGAGCAGCGCGCCTGTTGGAGCTCTGTACCGGCGGGCCCAAAAGTCCTAGGACCAGGCCCAGGCGAAATTGGGACTTTTGGACCGCGCAGGTTGAGTCTCTGGGCTCTAGAGAGCACGCCATTTCCGACGTAGGCTGCAAGCACGCTTTGAGCAGCCAACAAACAAAACGTCAGGAGAATCAAATGTCAGACATGGTGCTTTACACCGCAGCGAAGGTCACTAACGCCCCCGAGGTCATCGCCCACCGCGCAAAGCGGGCGCTGGAGCGGGTCCGCGAGTCAGACGGTCAGGACCTGATCGAGTACATCGGCATGGTCGCTGTGGTCGCAATTCTGATCGGTGCAGTTATCGCTTTCGTGCCGGGCTTGGGCGGCGACATCAAGAAGGACATCACCAACATCGTTCATAGCTTCCTGGGCGACGGAACGAACGGGGCGGCGGGCAAGGGCCCCGACGGTAAGAAGCTCCCGTAAGTTCCGTCGACATCCTACCTGGAGAGTGGACCCTCACAGATGTGGGGGTCCACTCGCTTAAATAGTAGGCGGATCGAGCAAGGCCAGTCCCGGCTCGACCGCTCGACATCTTTGGGTTCCGCTCTTCGGCAGCCCTCACGTGACCGGGACGTTGATCTTCCCGCCTCCGCCAGGCGCGAACAACGTCAGTCTCTTGGCCCCAGCGGCCGGTGCCGGGAAATACAGCCACATCTGATACGTCTTGCCAGGCTTGGCTTGCTCGTAGATGTTCGACGTTAGTGGCAAGGAACTCTTGCTGGTGTCAAACGCTGGTGCGTACTTGTCACTGTTGTCAGGGTCTTGCAGATAAAAGCCCGCTAGGTAGTAGTACTTGCCAGGTACGGATGCGAACTGCGGGACGTTGTTCACGGCGAGCGGGAATTCGAGGTCGCACGGGCTCTTATCGTCGCAAACGAGCTTCATCCGCAGAACGGCGAGGCTCCCGTCTCGCTGTGCAGATGCACCTTGAACGGTGAAGGTTCCGCCCTGTTGACCATGGAATGTCATGCTGGTCGCGCTCGTGGTAGGAGCGCGCACGCCAGTTGAACCGGGAGCGGTCGCTTGCGCAGGCGTACTGGTTTTGTAGCTGAGGGTCACGCGCCGGTTGAGCGCCCGCCCAGCCGGATTGTCGCTGCCATTTGAGTTGGTGTTCTTGGCAACGGGGTCGGCTGCTCCGTGCCCGGCAGCGACGTATTTGATTCCAGGCGTGAGTTTCCGGAGTGCGGTCGCCGCGGCGGCGGCCCTGGCCCTAGACAGGGGTCCGTTGATGCGTCCAGAGCCTTTGGAGTCGGTGTAGCCGTCGACATGTACGACACCAGTGGCGTGCTGTTTGATCTGCTGAGCCGTGCTAGCGATGATCGCCTGAGCCTTCGCCGTCAAATTGGACTTATTGAAGGCGAACAAGACGTCGCTAGCGAGAGTTTCGCTGGTGTGCGTTGGCGTCTGTGTGTCTGATCCGCTCGGACTCGCGACAACCAGCTTCAGTGGTACGGCCGGCCGTTCAATGCCGTCTCGGGTAGCGAGGAGTTGCGACACAGGCTTGTAGTTCGCGCTATCGACGACCATCCCGTGGCTACTGTTTGGCGGGCTCCCAGAACTAATCGGGACCTTGTTGAACACCGGGCCACCTGCGGGGAAGGTAACGTCCAGGCTGTTGGTGCCCGCGGGCGGGGATGGAAAGGCTGCCCACTCCATCCTTGTTTTTGTGTTTTGTACGGGATCGTCAGCTATCGTTGAGTCGAAGTAGCCGCCACCGTAGGCGTTGGGGTTGTGAACCTCGTAGTAGACCTTCCGTGCGGCAGGAGCGACTAGGCTGAGGCCGCTCGGGTCTGAACCCCCTCCCTCAGGATCGTCGAAGTCGTCGGCGCCGCAATTGGGCTGGCTACCGGGCTTAGCCGGGAGACACTGAACGCCGAAATAAAGCACCACATAGTTGCCGACGCGTCGAAGCTTGTATATGGAGACGCGCCACGGATCAGCCCCTTGGCCTAGCGTTGCGGTTGTACTCGCGATCGCCGGCGGTCCGTCGGTAGCACTCGTTGTAGCAGCGGTGCTTGAACCAATCGTCGTTGACGTACCGTGAGCTCCGGTATTTGGCAGCGGATGTTTGTTTGACCCGCCGCACGCGCTGAGAGCGATCGCGGCGGTCAGTGCGCAGACTAGGACGCGCGCACCGCTAGGCGGATATCCCGGGGGGTTCATTTCACGTTTCCTTCCGTCAGGCAGCATGCCGGAGGCGAATCAGAAGTCCGTCGGTGGCCCGGCGGGGAGCCTACAAGAACGAACTGGCGCATGTGCAGCGTCCCTTGCGCCGGGTCTGCCTCGCCGGGGCACGCAATGCCCGGAGGTTGGCCGGCGAAGTACCCAATAGTCCTACCCCGGGGTGCCCGATAGTCCTATGTGGGTGGGACTTTTAGTCCGCGCGAGTTGAGTCTGAGGGCTCTTGTGCGGACACCGGACTTGGTTTCTAATAGCGGCATGCTTAGGACCGGGAAACACGGACACGTCCGGCGGCTCGCGCAAGAGGCTGGGCAGAACCTGATCGAGTACGTCGGCATGATCGCCGTCGTGGCGATCCTCATCGGGGCCGTAATCGTCGCTGTGCCCAACCTTGGCCGGGACGTTGGGCACGGACTCGAGTGCATTGTCGGGGAGATCTTCAAGACCAAAGACTGCGTCGCCGAGGACGCCAATATCCCGGTCGGGACTCAGACCGCAATGGTCGGCGATAACGGGCATATCTTAATCTTTGACGGAAATCATCAGTATCAAGCGACGGTTACGTATATGAAGAACGGGACCGCGAAGATCACGCTGCTGAACCTCGTGAAGGTCGGGGTTTCCGGCGGACCCAGCGCCGGGGTATCGGGCGGCGAAGCATCAGCAGATGTAGGCGTGAGTGTCGGTGCCGGACTTCAGATCTCGAACGCAACTACATGGACCATCCCGAACTGGAAGCTTGCGAAAAGCGACTACAACCAGATCACGAGCGTGAGCGGCGGGGACATGATGTGGAAGGACGTCACAGGGATTTTCGGCAAGTCCGCTCCAGATGAGCACTCCCTACCAAGCAACCTAGAAACCTCTCATATGTCGGGCCTGGGTGGCTATGCCATGGCGAACGGTGAGGCCAACGCTGAGGCCACAAGCAACGCCAGCGCCGGCGCGAAACTCGGGGTCAACCTGTCCGCGAGCGACAGCAAGATCGACCAAGGTTCGCAAAACGGCGATCATGAGATCGATGTGAACGTGAGCGGCGATGGGGACGCGTCGCTCGGTGTCTCACTGTTTGGCAAAGGCGCCGAAGCGGGTGGCAGCGGCAATGCGAGTGCCGGGATGAGTGTTGTACGTGATAGCCAGGGCAAACCTATTTCGGTGACAGTGACCGACACGGTTGCTGGAACATACAGCTACAGCGATCCTACTACTGAGGTCACGCTTCCGAGCCCAAAGAAGAGTCAAAAACCCACGAAAGGCGCGACTGGTGGGGCAGGTGAGGAGAATGGCTCCGGGGCTGGGACTAGCTCAGATGCGAAGGGCGGTTCAGCAAAAGGTGGTAGCGGTGAGACTGGCAGCGGCGGGTCCAAGCAAGGGGCCAAGGAGGATGCACCCTTGCTCCACTACACCAGCAGCGATGGCGACCAGTCCGGGGCTGGAACTACCTTCACGGGGAGCTTGGATTTGACGCACGACCCGAAGGCCCAGTCGGATGTCGAGCAGGTCTTGGCAGGGCACGCATGGAAAATTCCGACGGTTGTCAGCGATATCAACCACTCTGGAACCGAGCAGACCCAACACTTCCAGCAGAGCACGGACAATCATGACTCATCGCTGGGCGGGCACGTCGCCGTGGTCGGGTTCCAAGCTGGGACGCAGAACGATCATGGAACGACCTGCACGACCTCGGTCGACAACCGTAGTAAGGGTGGGGCATGGAGTCATCAGAACCTCAAGGAGGGACCAACATGTCCCAGCTAAAACGGGTTGGCCTAAGATACGTCGGCCAGACTCTGGCGGGTATCGCACTGGCGGTTGCCTTTGGCGGTTGCGGAGCGCAGAGCGCCGGTCGTAGGGCCGACGCGAGTGTCGTGAACGTGCGCGGTGCCGGCTTTACCCTCAAGCTGCCGGCTGGCTACAAGCCCGGGTCTACGAAGAGCATTCAAGGCGTGCCGGCGGGGGTTGCCTCAGCGTCCTATACGCCCGGCGGTGCAGGAGGGGCCAGCGTCCCCTCAATGGTTGCAGTTCTCGCGGGCAACCATGCGGCAGCGTCGCCTGCCCAGATTGCACAAGGGTTGCACAACTACTACAAGTACATGCACAATGGCGCTCTGACCTCGTTTGCCAGCAAGCCCGCAAATGTCCCCGGTGCGAAAGCAGCCGAGATAGTGCACGAGTCAGACCTCAGCCATGTTTCAGGGCTTGCCAGCAAGTACACGCGTTACGACGACAGCTGGCTCATTGTCGAAACCGCTAATGATGGCCTCCGAGAGGTTGACGCGGTCAACGAGCCTGAACGGGGCGGGCAGCTTGACGGCGACCAGGTGATCAGGTCCTTCCGATTGACGAAGTAGCACAGACTTCACGGCGAGCAAACAGGCGTGAACGGACCGTAAAAGCAGCTGAGGCTGATGGCACTTGATTCCGAAGGACAGCGCCACGTGGTCGCCGCGCCGCTGCAGCGAGTAGATCGAGTAGCGAATCCGCTTGATTTGTTACCAACTTGGTCGCTGCTTGCGGTCGCGATCGCCGTGGAGCCGCTGGGCCTGGTGCCGCTGGTGGCCGACCCGCTCGTGCTTGTAGATCGGGTAGTCCCGGTGGGGCTCTTGGCGTGGCCGCTCGAACTGCCGCAGCCGCTAACAACCAATGCTGAAGCAGTGCGCAGAAAACGCCACGCCTGGACTCGTTTATCTCGGGGTCGGGAGTTTGATCTCACGTGTCCTTCCGTAGCGGACGCCAACGCTGCTCATATCTGGCACGGAAGGACCGTTGCTAAGCGGCCTAGCCTACCTTGAACGAGTCCACCACAGCTTTCGGATCAAACTGTGTGGCGTCGCCCTGCATATCGGTCGCGTGAAGGTTGATCGCGTCCCCGGACTTCAAGGCTACCCACAGCTCGATGCTGTGGGCCGGCTTCTTGGTGGACGTAAACTTCGCTGATCCGTCGTAAGTGAACTCTTGGGCGGAGGCCGCTCCCGGTACCTGCACCTTGCTGACGTGGAAGTTGGTAAACCCTTTGCCGTTCTCGATGATCTTCATCTGCTTCTGTTCGTCGGCAATGTTTTTACTGATCTCGGACGCCTGGCCCTGCCCGAACTCCACTTCAACGTTGTGGCCTTGGTCGTAAGGGTCCTTGGGGGCCTGGTAGAAGCGATCCCAACCACCACCCTCGGGCCACTTGTCGACCGGGGCTGCCTGGAACTTTGACGGGACCGCGAACTGGAACCCGGGATCGCGTACGAGGGTGTACCCGCTTGGGACCGCGCCGTTGACCGACCCGCCGCCTCCGCTGCAGCCGGCAAGTAGTGCGCACGTGACCAGCGCTGCGCCTCCCAGCAGGGGCCTCCTCATAGGCGGCATTATTACACCTATCCCCGCTTCAGCGTTGCGGATGAGATCACCGCGTCGGGATCGAAGCTGCCGCCCCCCGGCGCTGACTCGGCGATGAGCTCGAGTTCGGCGCCGCGAGGGTATTTCGCCAGCAGCATCGCATCGCGGTAACGACCCTTGGATCCGCTCCAGCTTTCAGCGCTCCAGCTTTCAGTGATCACGCGCGCGGCGCTCACGGCCGGGAGCGCAACCGTCTTGACCTGGGAGCTGTAATCGCGAGCGCCGCCCTGCTCGAGCGCTTTCTTGCGCGCGTCGTACGGTCCAAGTACGCCGAAGGTCGGGTGGAACGTGACCATCTGGGCCGCTATTGCTGGAGCATTCGGGAAATCCAGGACACTGTTGCCAAATTCATGGCCGAGGGCCGACCGCAGCGCATAGACCTTCGCAAGCGTTCCACCCGGTACGTTCGGGCCGTTCACATTCGCCGAGACCCACCTCGAGGGTGTGCAAAAGTTCAACATCACGCCTTGAGTCTCCATGTTCTTGACGCTCCAGCCAGCCGGTTTCTGCCCCTCGGGCGTTGGACTCGAGCTTGACGCTTCCCCACAGGCGGACAAAACCAGGCTCGCCAGCAGCGCCAATGCCCCTGCTGCAAACTGTTTGCGCGCGGTCATGGTCCTCTTCGCTAGCCCCCGAGCAACGACAGGCCCACAAACAGGATCAGGCCTCCGATTGCGATGCAGCCGACGGCCGCGATAAGGGTCGTCAGCTTGGTTCGCACGGACCCGACGTAGAAGCGCTGCGGTTTCTGTGGCTTGTAGTAGACAGTCACCGTACCGCCGACCGGGCCTGGTTTCGGACTGCTGGTGTTGATCGATAGCGCTTGGATCTGCTGGCCGTCTGCGGTCGTGAAGGCGACCTCAGGGTGCGGTTCCGGTGTCGGCGCGGAATTCGGCTGCCAGCGCACCCCGGTAAATTGAACCCTTAGGTAGTCATAACCGACGATCGTGCCGGTTGTCTGGACCTTTCCCCGGCGAATTCGCCGAGGCCAATAGAGCATCAGCACGCCGATCAAGACAAAGAGAGCCCCCAGTCCCGCGAAGGCAGCTCCGGTCACATTCAGCGTCTGCTGACCTGGATCTGTGGTTGCTAGAACGATCATCGTGTCCGGGGCATTAGATCGGATCGACCGGTCGCCGCGCAAGAGCCCGGGGGTTCCGCGCTTGCGAGCCTGTCGCTGGTTGCGGTGTCGGCCGTGGGGGCGACCGGTAGGGTTTGGCACAGAATGCCCGCTGAGGTCACGGTCGTCGGAGTGGGATGTGAGTTGGACCGCGTGTTCGCGGGCCAGCGCCCTGTGCTCCCGGTTCCGGCACTGCCCAGGCGTGATGACCTGCGTGATCTGTTTGATGCCATCAGCGGTCCGGTCCGGGCCGGCCACGCTGTGATAGTGGTGGTCGGCGATTGGGTCGAGGAGGCGGTTCTGGACCGGCTCTACCTGATCCGGTCGCTGCTGCAAACCCATCGGGTAGTCATTCACATCACCCCGCTGCCGCCCCTGGCAGCCGGCGTGTTGGCGGCGGTGATCGCAGCGCTTGCAGATGAGGCGGTCTCCCCTGGCGTGTTGGCTGGGGCGCTTAAGCGGATCTCCGAGCGGATCCCGGTTCTGGCCTGGACCAGCACCGTAGCCGGGCTCAGGCATCCGGACATCTCGGTCGTTGATCACGCGCGGTCCACGCTGCCCTGGGCATCGTTCGCGGTCGGGTTCCAGCCCCAGCCGTTCGTGGCGCCGCTCAGGGCGAAGATCACCGAGCCGCTTAACCTTGATCCGCTCCCCGAATCCCAGTCGCTCCTGATGGCGCCCAGCGAGAAGGTCGAACAAGATGACCTTGATCTGGCGGTGAACGTGATCATCCCCGCGCTCGGCGCATCTCAGGCGCGCCAGATGGAGGGCTCGCTGCACGGCCCCGACTGGTGGGGGACCAGGCGCGTGATCGAAATCAGCGGTGTGCCCACAGATCTCCACCGGCTGGCCGTGACAACCCTGCCGCAGGAGACCGAGCGCTGCCGGTGGTGTGATGAGCTCATCGGCGCTCCGCCCTGCCCGATGTGCGGAGATCGCGGGAGCATGGACCGCAAGAAAAAGCGCGAGACCGGTGCGTATCGTACGGTCAAGCAGCAGGCCGCGTTCACCAAACACGGTGAGACACGGGCGGTCTCTGATGGGCCTGGTGACGGCGATCCGGCAGCACTTACTGGCAGCAAGGGGAACGAGGAATGACTGAAGTGAGGTCCAAGTGGCGCGGTAGAGGACAGGGCGGGGACGGCCAGTCTGGGTCAATGACGCGCAAGGACATCTACGGACGCTCTCCCGCCGGTCCCAACGGTGGCGGACCGGTCCCGGCCTCTGGCGGCTCGCTCGCGCGGCTGCGCCGCACCTTTTCCACGAAGCTCCAGCGGCGGGAGTGGGACGTGGATGAGAAGCTGTTGCACACGCCGCCGATGACACGGCCCAACACCATCGCGGTGGTCTCTCCGAAGGGCGGTGTCGGAAAGACGACCGTTTCCTATCTGCTCGGAAACCTGCTGGCATCCGAGCTGCACATGCGGGTGGTGGCACTTGACGCCAACCCAGATTTTGGCACGCTGGGCTCGCTCGCGCCCGATGCGCACCGCAGCCAGCGGTCGCTTGCCGATCTGATCGCAGAACACGAGCGGATCGACTCGCCGGCCCAGATCCATCCGTATGTGTCCCGACTGCCAACCGGCTTGCACGTGCTTGCGGCTCCGGTACACGCCGAGGTCATGGCGCAGCTCACGCCCGGTCTCTACTCCCGTCTGCTCGACTTTCTCGAGCGCTTCTATGAGGTTCTGATCCTTGATTTGGGTACGGGCATCACCGACCCGCTGGCGCAGTTCGCCGTGGAGCGGGCCGACCATACCCTGGTGATTACGACGCCGGAATGGATCACCGCCGCTGGCGTACTCGGCGCGTTGCGTTACCTCCAGTTGGATGAAGGAACACTGGTGCTGAACCAGGCGCAGATGCACGGCAAGGCCGGGAATCGTGACGTGATCGAAGACAGCTTCCAACGTCAGGCCATAGCTACACGCGCGACTATCCCATATGACAAGAACTTGAGGCTGATGCTGGACAGCGGAACCTACGAGCTATCCGCGTTGCGACGCTCAACGCGCGTGCCGGTCAAAGAACTCGGGGCTGAGGTCGCCGCCAAATTCGTCTGACGCTCTCCGGCGTAGAGCCAGCGCTCAGTTGCTCAGGGCATCGACAAAGGCATCGGCATGGCCGGCGGCCACCTCGATCACCGACTTCGCCTTGAAGCAGGCGCGCATCTTTCCCCGTGGAATCTCGCGATCCACGCGTACGACCGTCCCGTCGCGTGAGAGCCAAATCAGATCGAGCGGAAACTTCATGCTGAACGTGTGCACCGAGCTGGTCGGGATCTGCAGCGCCTGCTCGGGAGGCAGGGACTCAAGCCCACCTAGTCCGCGGCGTCGTGACTTGTGTGTCTTCGCGTCGATCAGGGTGAGACCGCCAGCAAGTTCCCGGGTTGGGAGGCCATCAAAGCGCTTGTCTAGTGTCATGGGCCTCGATTACACCGGAGAGTTGCGGGATTCACAACACGCGCTGCTACTGGTCCCCGAACCTGGGTTTTGGACTTAGACTCCCTGAACGTGAGTACCAAGGATGTCGTACTGGGAGCGCTGCTGGTCGTCGTGCTGATTCCTTGCGCGGTGATCGATTTTCGGACTCGCAAAATCCCGAACAAGATCACCGGTCCGGCAGCTCTGGTCGCGATCGTCGTTGGCACCGCGCTGGATCCCGGGAATGAGTGGGGACGGCTGCTTGCCGGCGCGTTGGCCGGCGGTTTCTTTCTGTTCCTGGCGCTACTCAAACCTGGCGGATTGGGCATGGGCGACGTGAAGCTGCTCGGAGTAATGGGCCTGTTCCTTGGAGCGCCGGTCGTTGTCGCGCTGTTCATAGCGCTGATCACCAACACGCTTACAGGGGTCGTCTTGGCGACGCGGGTCGGCGTCAAGAAGGCGCGCAAGACGCACCTGGCCTTCGGGCCCTACTTGGCGCTTGGCGGGATCGTGGCGGCCGGTGTCGGTCATCAAGCGTTGCGGCTATGGCTGGGAACGCACTAATGACCAGCGCGCGATCTGTCGCGGTTAGCCTGAACTGAGTGGGTCGCGCCAGCGGAGTCCGGCGAAGCGCGAGAAGTCGGCATCGCAGGAGTTGAGCTCCGCGCCATGCTCGATTGCCAGCGCGGCCAGGTGTGCATCTGTCACCAGGTTGCCGGCCGAGCCGAGCGGCGCCAGCAGTTCACGGAGCACCGACGCATGGCGGTCGGTCGGGTGTACGACAACGGTGTTTGGCCGGGCAAGCCAAGTGTCGATGATCTCAAGCGCTTCCGTGGGCGTTAGCGGTGACGTCATGACCTGCGCTTTGGTGGTGAGCCGAAGGAATGCCAGCAGCACCACCCACGGGAGCGCCACGGTTTCCTGGCCGCCGATCACGCTCTCGACCCAGGGATGAGCGCTCCGGAACCGCGGCGAGCTTTCGTCGACGGCGTAGAGCAGGATGTTGGCGTCTAACAGCCTCACTTGCGCAGCTCAAGCTTGCGCAAAGTCTCCTCGTCTTCGAGCTCGCCAGCCAAGCGCAGCGCCTTATTGAGGTCTATTCCGGGTCGCACACCCAGTCGGCTTGAAGGCAGCTTGTAGGGCAAAGGCTCAGAAATCTCTGGCCGGGTTCCAGCGCGCAGTGAATCGTTGATCACGGTGCGTAGCGGAACTCCTCGCTCCCGCGCCAGCGCGCGGAGACGCGCATCCACGTCAGGATCGAGGTCGATGGTCGTCCGCATGCACACATCGTAGATGCTTTCTCTCGACGCATCAATGTGCGACGTCGTGGTCCTGGAAACGTCCGCTCGGAGATGGGTTAGCATTCCGCACGGGCCGGAGTTCGCATGAAGCTAAGGGGTTGAGGTGACCAGGATGAGAGTCTCCAGCGGATGGGGTTCGGGTGCGGCTTGCGTGGTGCTAATCGCTGCTTTGGCCGGGTGTGGCTCAAGCGGCTCAAGCAATTCGACCGCGAGCAAGACCGCTTCAAGCAGTCCGCCCGCCGCAAGCAGTTCCAGCGGGTCGACGGGCTCAAGCAGCTCTGCACAGAGCAGCTCGCCGTCGTTCAACGCGAGCTACAAGGCGCTACAGAACAAGGCCAAGCCGCTTGCGGCGGAGGTGTTGCAGACGCTGCAATCGGGCGGGCAGGGCTCCTCCGCACGGTTTACGTCGGAACTCTCCAACCAGGCAGGCCGAATCCAAACCGTGCATGACAACCTCGCAAAGCTCACCCCGCCCAAGGCGGGGTCGCAATACAACGCTTATCTTTCGGACATGAGCCAGGTGGTCAAGGACTTGAAGACGCTTGTCGCAGCAGCGAAAGCCAACGGGTCAGAGGCCACTGGGAAGAAAGACACTAAGGCGCTGATCGCAGACATGGAAAAGGCTGGTCCGGACAAGCTCGCCTTTGAAAAGGCCAACGGTATCTCTTGAGTTCATGCTCGGCAACCCAGCACAGCGCTTGCTGTGGTCGTGGCGCTGGTTTGCCGGCTGTGGCTGCTGTACGCAGTTGACCAAACGGGCGAAACCTGCGTGCAAGAGCGGGCCTCGGCTAGTAGCGCCCGGCTGACTTCCACACAATGTGCTTTCACTAGCCCCATTGGACTCATCCGCGTTACCGCCGCTGGCGCGGGGCAAAAACCAGAACCGTTTGCGCCCTGCTCGTGGCGGTCGCGCTGAGCGCATGCGGCAGTTCAAAAACCCCGACTGCCACAACCCGCGCTTGGGCCCGCAGGCGAGTGCCGTGATGGCAGGCAGTTCCCCGCTAACGACGAGTCTTTATCCGCGAGCCCTGCCAGGTGCGATCTTGCATCTCTGGCTGTATGTCCCCAAGCCCGCAGCTGGAGTCACCAGCCTCGCGCTCTTTGCCCCTAACGGGGTCGGCAAAATGCGCGTTCCGGTCAGTGGTTAGCGACCGGAGGACGCTGTTGCTCAGCAAAGGCGTCCCACATGACGGCGTATGCCGCCCACGATAAGGTCGGGCGCGTCTCGTCGGCAGGGCTCAGGTCGGGCATCAACCCTCATGTACCGGACTTGCTCAGCGTCGAACCGCTCACCCGCGCGGTGTGCAGTTCGAAACAGACGCGGACCGCTCCCCAGCGACGCCTGTTCCTGCCTCGACCGTGCAGCGGTACCGCCGTCCAAACACGACCTTGTTATAGAACGGCGGGTTGCCCAGGATGCCCGCGCCGTTTACGTCATACGACGATCCTGTGTCGGATACGACGACGTATTCTGTGTTGTCTCCGCCTCCGAAGGTGTATTTGCGGGCAAAGACCAGGGTGGGGATACGTGAATCTGAGGTGATGGATGTCACGAGCTGATCCACAAAGACGAGGGCCAGGACAGCTGGTAACAGGACGAAGGCGGTCAGGTACCGAAGCCAAAACTCGCGGTATGAATAGCCCTGGGTTCTGTTCCTAGTTGGTTACTGGTCTAGGGAGATCGATCTGGACAGATTCTGGATCAGCGTAATAGCGGTCCTCGATCTCTGACGG
>JAFMRN010000347.1 GCA_017354065.1 Solirubrobacterales bacterium | reverse complement strand
GCTCCCAGCCGCCGGCCCAGCCGGTGCCCATGCCCATGCCTCGCCTGCGTCCGCGGCCGGGGTCGGTCGCGGCAGCGAGCCACAGCAGCAGCCCGGCTCCCAGCGCACAGGCCAGCACGCCGATCATCGCCGCCCCGCTCCCGTGTGCAGCCGCATCCCTGAGTCGGTGTCGGTCAGCTTCGCCTCGAGTGCGGAGCGGTGGTGCTGGACGACGAACGGTCGCGAGCCGACCTGCCACAGGGCCTGGCCACAGGACAGCACCGACAGCAGGTCCGCCTCCACGCCGGACAGGCCCAGCAGCCGCTGGGTCAGCTCGCGCTGGCTCGGATCCTGGTGGTAGATGACCCGGGTGGAGGCGTCGGCTATCAGCCCCTCAGCGATCCGGGCGGCCCGCGAGCCTTCATCGCCCGCGGCCTGCAGGTCGGCGAGCTTGTGCAGCACGATCAGGTTCATCACGCCGAACTGGCGCGCCAGCTTGAAGTTCGCCTGGAACCACTCGCCCAAGCCGGTGTGCTGCACGATCTTCCAGGACTCATCCGCCACGCAGATCAGCCGGCTCGGACCGGCGCTTGAAGCCTGGCGCGCCAGCAGCGCGCTCATCCAGGCCGTTGCACAGGCCATCAGGATTCCGACCGCGGGCGAGTCGCGGACCGCGTGCAGGTCCAGCACCACCAGGCGCGCATCCAGGTCGAGTCCGGGGCTGGTGGGGCCGTCGAACAGGCCGCACAACGGGCCCTCACACAGGTCCTGTAAGGCCAGGGCCGCGCGGCGCGCGTCCGCGGCCAGCGCTTCCCGCGTGGTCTCCAGACGCTGGGCCAGGGACTCCGTCGGCCGCAGCAGCAGGTCCGTGACCTGGGGCAGCGTCGGCTCCGAGTGCTGTGCGCTGATGTCGCGCAACGCCTCCCGCAGGGCGGCAGCCTCCAGCTGGGTCAGGCGGTCGGCTACCGCGGTCGTGCAGATCGCCCGCAGCAGCTCCACCCGGCCGGTGTCACCGGTCGCGGTGGTGAGCGGGTTCAGCCGCACGCCGCCGCCAGGGGCCAACGTGATCGGCTTGACGCCGACCGCGTCACACAGCGGTCCGTACTCGCGTTTGACGTCGAGCACGAACGCCCGGCGCCCGAACAGCAGCATCCGCCACAGCAGCGTCTTGACCAGCGCGCTCTTACCCTGGCCGAGCTTGCCGATCACTATCGCGTTGGGATCGTCCAGCGCGCCGGCCTCATACAGCACCCAGGGGTCGAAGCAGAACGCGCCGCCGCCCGACTCTCGGCCGATGAAGGCCCCTCTGCCACCGAGTCCGCCGCTACCCAGGAACGGGTGCAGCGCCTGGGCGTGCCGCGTCGTCGCACGGTGCGCGGGGATCTTCATGTCAGCCCCCGTGCCAGCGGCAGCGTGAAGCTGTGTGCCTCTGCCTGGCGGCCGTAGAGACGGCGCAGCTCGATTCGTGCCAGGGCCGCATGCTGGTGGATCTCCTGACAGGCGCGGCGGAGCTCGTCCTCATCCCTGGCGCTGACGGTCACATAGCCGCTGAAGCGAACCTCGCCGTGTCCGGCCGCCAGCTCCGACTCGCGCCGCAGCGCGGACTCCTGTGCCTGGCGCTGGCGGGCGGTCTCCGATTGCCCGAAGCGATGGCGCAGCTCGCGGTCCGCGCGGTCGCGGGTGATCGCGGCCTCCACCTCGCGCGTGGAGCGGGCGGCCGGGATCGGCTCAAAGCAGATGGCGACCGTGCGGACGGTTCCGGACGGCGCCAGCAGTGCACCCATGAAGCTTGGGGGTACGTCAACGCGCGGCCAGCCGTTGATCCAGAACGTTGCATGCAGCGCACCGTCGGTGCGGTAGCTGTCCCACTGCTCGGTCGCTGCCAGCGGCCCGGCCGTGGTGACGTCGGCCGCGGCCGCATCTCCGGCCGCGCGCCGCGCTGCCAACTGGGCGTGGGCGAAGGGATCGAACCCGGTCCGCAACACGCCTGCCAGCTGCGCGCCGGACAGCGCGCCGAGGACGCGGACGTCAGCTGCCTCCAGTCCACGTGCGATCCGCTCGGTCTGCTCCAGCAGGGTCTGCTGGGGGTCGCCGTGGAGGCGCCCGGTGTCGATCTGGATCGCCAGCAGGATCTCGTGCTCGTGGATCACCGGCGCGGAGGAGTCGATCAGCTCCAGATAGGACTCCAGCAGCGGTTCTCCGCGTCGCGCCAGCTCCGGGTCGGCGGCCGAGTGGACCCAGCCGGCCAGCGCGTCGCCCTGTGCCGGGGCGGTGCGCTCCAGCCATTGCAGGCGGCGTACTGGCGTGTCCGCGCAGCCACTCAGAACCGTCCCCCACTGCGCCAGGCGGCGTTCCTGGGAGGGCGGGTCCAGCAGCTGGAAGGAAGACACCTCACAGGCCAGTACCGCGGTCAGCTTCTTGGCGCCGCGCTCACGGAAGGCCCCCAGCGAACGCCCGCGGTAGGGGATGTCCAGCACACCGACCCGATCCAACGGGGCCGGCAGCGTGGGCTCGACCGGGATTGAC
>JAFMRN010000129.1 GCA_017354065.1 Solirubrobacterales bacterium | reverse complement strand
CGACGTGTTCGGCGAGCTTCCCGGGAGCTGGCAGACGGCGCTGCTGCTGGACGGCAACATCGGGATCGGCGGTGACCCCGTGCGCCTGCTGCGCCGCCTGGCTCAGCTGCTCCACCCCACCGGTGTGGTGCTGGCCGAGGTCGACCCTCCCGGTACCAGGACCGATGTCAGCGCCGCGCGGATCTGCGCCGGCGCGGTCTGCAGCGCTTGGTTCCCCTGGGCGTGCGTGTCCGCTTCAAACGTCTGCGAGCTGGCGGCGGAAGCCGGCATGGCCGTCACCAAGGAGTGGACTGCTGCGGGTCGCTGGTACGTGCAAATCAGACGGCGCGCAGATCTGTTTGGGTGAAGTCGTCGCCTTTGAACCGCAGCGGCAGGTCACGGCCGGCATCGGCGCCCTGCCGTGCCTCGACGACGATTGAGGCCTCGGTGAATGACACGGCGCAGAGCGCCACGGGGTCAGACCGCAGCGCGGTGAGGAAGCGCTCAGCGTCGGGTTCGCCGAGGACAACCGCAACCAGCGCGGACGTGTCGGCGGCGATCACGCAGGGATGCCGCTCTGGTCGTAGCCGAGGATCGCGTCTTCCGGGCGCGTGTCCAGGACCGCCCTTGCGCGACCGCGGGTGATGATCTCATCCAGCTCGGGCGGGGTCGCCTTGGCGCGGGCACGCAGCACCGCGAGCCGCTCCTCGATCGCGACTCGCACGGCAGTAGTGATCGGCGTCCCGGACAGCTCCGCGAGTTCGCGTGCGAGGCGGTCGGTGTCCGGATCCTTGATGTTCAGGGCCACAAAGGAAGATTACTGTCTGCATAGGTTCCATCCGCGGGGACGCTGGTGCTGCGCTGGGGAGCAAGCAGCACCAGGCCGAGCAGCCCCGGGACCGCGACTATCACGGCCTCCAGCACAAAGGCGCCGGAGAACCCATGGCTGAGCGCGGCCGCCGGGTGCGTCCCGGCGGCCAGCGCGTGGTGGGTGCGGGTCGTCGCGACGGTGGTCAGCGCCGCGATTCCCAGTGCGCCACCAACCTGCTGGGCGGTCGTCATCAGACCGGAGGCGAGGCCGCCATCGCGCTCCTCGCTGTCGCCGGTCGCGACGCCCATCGTCGGCACCAAGGCGAGCCCCAGGCCGAGGCCGGTGATCGCGAGGTACGGCAGGTCCGCTGACCAGTAGTCGCTGCCTGGGGTGAGCCGCGACATCAACCACAGGCCGACCGCGGCGAACACGAACCCGACGAAAATCGGAATCCGCACGTCTATGCGCTGGGGCAGGCGGCCCATGGCGCCAGAGGCGATCCCCATGCACAGGCTGAAGGGCAGGAACGACAGGCCGGTGCGCAGCGCTCCGAAACCGAGCGTCCGTTGCAGGTACAGCGTCTGGAAGAAGAACATCGCCAGCAGGCCCGCGGCGCCGAGGAACACCATCAGGTCGGCGCGCATCGCGCGTCCGCGCGCGAGCAGCTCCGGGGGCAACAGCGGCGACTGGGACAGGCGCTCGGAGATCCCGAAGCTGATTCCCAGCAGTGCAGCCACGGCCAGGCCGACGATGGTCCATGCGGACGTCCAGGCGTGCGTATCCGTTTCAACCACGGTGTAGACCAGCACCAGCAGCCCGAGCGTCGCCAGCCCGGCGCCGGCCACGTTCGGGAGCTGACGTCTGCCCGTCTGCCGGTCCGGCGCCATCACGCGCGGGATTGCCGCGAGCGCAAGCAGCGCAATGGGGATGTTGATGAAGAAGATCCAGCGCCAGCTGACCAGCTGGACTATCGCGCCGCCGGCGACCAGGCCCGTCGTCGCGCCCAGTCCGATCAGGCCCGCCCAGGTCGCCAGCGCCCGACGGCGCGCCGGTCCCTCAGGGGAAGCGGCCAGCAGCAGCGCCAACGCCGCCGGGGACAACAGCGCTCCGCAGACCCCCTGTCCCGCGCGGGCGGCGACAAGGAAGGTCGAACTTGGCGCCAGACCTGAGAGCGCAGAGGCGGCGCCGAACCCGGCCAGGCTGAGGGCGAACATCCGCCGCGGGCCGAACCGGTCAGCCAGGCGGCCGCCGACCAGCAGCAGGCCTCCGAACGTGAGCAGATAGGCGTTCACGACCCAGCTCAGCTGCGCCTCAGAGAAGTGCAGGTGCTGAGCGATCGTCGGCAACGCGACGTTCGTGATCGTGTCGTCGATCAGCAGCATGTATTGGGCGACGCAGGCCAGCAGCAGGACCAGTCTTTTCTCCATATGTAGAAGGCTTCTACAGATGGAGAAAATTGTCAAGCGCGCTGCTTTACTCAGCGCCGGAGTGCCTGAGTTCGAACGTCGCACACAGCTCTTACAAGCAGCTGCGGAGCTGGTCGAGGCCCAGGGCCTTGGCGCGCTTTCACACCGCGCGGTCGAGCAAGCCGCGGGCGTGCCCCACGGCTCTGTCACGTACTGGTTCGGGAGCCGGGACGGGTTGATAACCGCGCTGGTGAACTGGCTCTGTGAGCAGTCAGAGCGCCAGTGCCGAGCGCTTGCCGCCCAAGTCGAGGAGAGCCTGCGGGAGGGCGGTAAGCCGGACGTTGACGTGCTGGCGCGCGGCATGTCTGAATGGCATGCCAGCCCCGCGGCGATGCATTTGGCGCGGCTCGAGCTAGAGCTCCAAGGCGCACGCGAGCCCGCGCACGCGGCGCGGATGACCGCTGCCGCTGGCGTTTTCTGGGAAATGTGCGCGACGCTCGCCCGGGTCCTCGGCTCCGATGACCCCGAACGTGACGGGCGCACCATGGCGGTGCTGCTGGACGGGGTTCTGCTCGACGCCCTCGCACACCCGCCCCAGGACCTCGCGGTACTGGAAACGGCGATCCGCTGGGTGCTTCAGGGCGCTGCCACGCGACCCTGAGCACAACACGGAGAGGGGGGGATTCGAACCCCCGAGACCCGTAAAGGCCTGCCAGTTTTCAAGACTGGTGCATTCAACCGCTCTGCCACCTCTCCTGGTGGGCAATGGATGGTAGTGGGAGGATTACGTTCATGACGCTTCTCTCGACAGCCAAGCTGTATCTGAAAAAGCCAAAGAAGCAGGAAGTCGCCTCTGACATCTATGCGCACAAGGTGACGTTGCTGGACGGCGGCGAGCTGGACCTGAGCACGCTGCGCGGGCATCCGACGCTGATTGTCAATACGGCGTCCAAGTGCGGGTTCACGCCGCAGTATGAGGGCCTCCAGCGGCTGCATGAGACCTACAAGGACCGCGGCCTGACCGTGCTCGGCTCCCCGTCGGGGGACTTCGCGGATCAGGAGCTCGACAGTGATGAGGAGGTCGGCGCGTTCTGTCAGAAGAACTACGGCGTTAGCTTCCCGCTGACCCGCACAACGTCGGTGCGGGCCGACCCCGACCCGCTGTGGCAGGACCTCAACAGCCAGCCGAACTCAGGCCCGCCGAACTGGAACTTCGCCAAGTACCTGGTCGGCGCGGACGGCAAACTGATCAAGCGCTTTGGCACCAAGACCAGGCCCGAGGACCCTGAGGTGGTCACCGCGATCGAGCAGGCGCTCCAATAGGGCGGCCGGTCTCAAAGACCGGCCGCCGCGAAGCGGAGAGGAGGAGATTCGAACTCCCGATGGAGGTATTACCCCCATACTCGCTTAGCAGGCGAGCGCCTTCAACCACTCGGCCACCTCTCCGGGAGGGGGAACTTTAGCGTTTGGGAGCGGTGCCGAAGACGTGATCCCAGAACGGCGCCGAGACGCCGTAGCCGGTGTCGTGGTCCTGGAAGTGGTGGCGCATGTGCAGCTCGCGCAGCTTTTTTCCCAGCCAGGTGCGCGGACGGTGATGGTGCACGTGGTAATGGAGCATGTCGTAGGCGAGATACCCGGCCAGGAACGCCGCGCCGAAGGTCCAGAAGCCCGGCGTGCCGATCACCAGGTAGAAAACGAAGTTGAACAACACGGCCAGGGGTACCGATACGGAGGGGGGCATGACCAGGCGCATCGGGTCGTTCGGGTGGTCGTGGTGGACGCCGTGCATGATCCAGTGCAGCTCCGCGCCGATCCCGTGGTCGGGCTCGAAGTGGAACACGATCCGGTGCAGCCAGTACTCGGTCAGGGTCCAGAACAGGTAGCCGCCGAGCATCCAGACCGGCGCCCACCAGCCGACGCCGCCGACAAAGCCGAGCACCAACATCGCGGTTATCACCGGCACGAACAGCGTCGGCGGGACCGCGGGATGCACGCGTGAGAGCTTGTCCAGCCAGCCCCACTCAAACATGCGCGGTGAGGCGCGCAGCACCTCGGACTTGGACAAGCCCTTCAGTTCCTCCGCACGTTCGGCCAGTAGGTGCATAGGCGATTAAGGATAGCCTCAGGCGATGGCGGAGCGACCTCTGTGGTGGGAAGCCCGGCGGGCACAGAGCACCAAGCCGGCCACCTACAAATGTCCGTTCTGCGGGAAGCAGCTACCCGCGATGAGCGAGCACATGCTGCTGTTCCCGGAGGGCGACCACCAGCGCCGGCGCCACGCCCACAGCGTCTGCGTGATGCAGATGCGCAAGGCGGGAAAGCTGCCTACCAAGGCTGAGTGGCAGGCGACCCAGCCGAAGCCCCCGCGGCGCCGCTGGCTGCCGTGGCGACGCTCCGGCTGACAACGCAGTCGGGAGCCCGAGCGGTTCCCCGCGCTCGAGCTCCCGAGACTGCTATGTGGACCCAGCACATGCCCAGGGCTGGGTCCGTTCCCTCGAGCTACACCGTCCTGGCCGGTGTGGTGTCCGGCGCCCGCGGCGGCATCGGCGTCGGTGCGTATCCCAACGACGGGACGTCGGATGGGTACACCTCATGGCCGTGCTCGGCCACGTCACCGATCTCCATGTTCTCCTCGGTCATCCGCAGCGGCACCACCAGGTTCACCAGCTTGGCGATCACGAACGTGCCCGCGCCGGAGAAGATGATCACCCACAGCGCCGCCAGGCACTGCCACAGCAGCAGGTGACCGCTGCCCTGGAGCAGGCCGGATGGCGTTCCGTGCGGGGTGTAGGTGCAGTGCCCCGTGTTGGCGGCGACCTTGCCTATGGCCGTGTTACAGACAGGGTCTGAGGCGTTGTGGGAGATCTTCTCCGTATAGCCGATCGCCATGTTGGAGTTGGCGAACACGCCGGTCAGGACGCCGCCCGCGAGGCCGGCGAACCCGTGCGTGTAGATCACGCCCAGCGTGTCGTCGACGTTGCGGAACGGCGGTACCCGGCTCAGGTAGTTCAGCGCGAAGTACACGACCACAACGGCGATCACGCCGATCGCGATGGCTCCGAGCCCGGTCACGTAGCCGGCTGCCGGGGTGATCGCAACCAGGCCGGTGATGATGCCGTTGACACCGCCCAGCAGGCTTGGCTTGCGCTTGGTCAGGTAGTCCAGCGCGATCCAGCCCATGAACGCGACCGCGGTACAGATGTTCGTGTTCAGGATCGCGGCGCCGGCTGACGAGTTGGCGGTGTACGGATCGCCGCCGTTGAACCCGTTCCAGCCGAGCCACAGCAGGCCCGCGCCGACCGCGACCATGGCCACGTTGTTGGGCGCGTCGATCTCGCGATCGCGTGCCAGGCGTGGCCCGATCACAGCGGCCAGCACAAAGCCGGAGACGCCGGCTGACAGGTGGATCACATAGCCGCCGGAGTAGTCGATCGCACCCTGCTGGGCGAGCCAGCCGCCGCCCCACAGCAGGAACGCGTCAACGGTGTAGATCAGCGTCGACCACAGGGCGACGAACGGGATCCAGGCTTTGAAGCTGATCCGTCCCAGCACCGACCCGAGCATCAGCAGCGGGGTTATCCCGGCGAACACGAACTGGAAGTAGACGAGCGCCGATTTGGGCAGGCCGGTTTCCGTGCCGCTGGTGGGCACTATGCCCTGGCCCTGCTCCTGTCCGGGGGACAGGACCGATCCCGGCGTGCCCACGAAGTTGTGGAAGAAGCCGGTGCCGTGGCCCGTGAGCGAGTCACCGAAGCCCATCTTGTACGAGTACAAGACCCAGATGATCAGCACGGTTGAGAAGCCGGCAAAGCTGAGCATCATCGAGTTGATCGACCAGCGCTTCTGCATCACGCCGCCATACAGAACCGCCAGGCCGGGGATCGACATCAGGCCGACTAGGGTCGCCGCTGTGAGCTGCCAGGAGGTGTCTCCACCTACTAACCAACTGCCGGCGTAATTGGAAATTGTTGGGGTCATGGAACTCCTTGCCCTCACCCGGAGGGTTGCGGTTGATATCGCTGCCAGGCGGCAGCGGTACCCGGGCGGGCACGGGAGGAAGCTTCCTTCAGGGCCGCCTGGGCAGCCATATCCCTCAGGCCAGTACTTCAGTCAGGGCGCTTCTACATCTGGCCTTATCCACGCGGCCAAGCGGGCGTCTTCAATCCGCCCGCGCGGCAGGCGTCGCGGATCAGCGCCACGACGACCGGGGGGTAGCGCGGTGATTGCCTGACCGTCGAGCAGGTCTGGCGCGCCTCGGCGCCGCACTGGTGCACGGTCTCCGCGCCCATCGCGCCCGGCAGGTTGGCGGTGAAGCAGCCGCGCCGGGCCGAGGAGCCGCCGGCCAGCGCGATGGCCAGGACCAGCACCGCGATCAGCAGAACCGCGCCCGCGCCCCACAGCCATTTCTGGCGCGCGCTCAGGCCCTTGTGCTGGCGCAGCGCCCACCAGTGATCTTGTGGCATCGCCCCGGGCAAGCGCTCAGAGCTCCAGTGCGACGCCGCGGCGCAGGATCAGCACCGATCCACGGGTTGCGTTCAGGCTTGCGCGGGCGTTGCCGCCCAAGGCCACGGTGCCGGGCTTGGCGCTTGCCTGGGAGCCGACCACCGTCAGGTCCGCCGGTTGGCCGGCGCCGT
>JAFMRN010000017.1 GCA_017354065.1 Solirubrobacterales bacterium | reverse complement strand
CCTACGACGGACTTGAGGTCCAGGTATGACTATGACGACCACAGCTGATCCAACGCAGCTGCTGGAACCGGAACAGCTGATCGCCCGCCTCCGCGCACTCGGCGGCCGCTACCACAACCTCCACCCCTTTCACCAGCGGATGGATGCGGGCGAGCTGACACGCGAGGAGCTCCAGCGCTGGGTCGCCAACCGCTTCTACTACCAGAAGTCGATTCCGCTGAAGGACGCGGCGATCCTCGCCAACTGCCCCGAGGTGGAGATCCGGCGTGAATGGATCCAGCGGATCATCGACCATGACGGCAGTACTGAGGGGAGCGGCGGGATCGAGTCCTGGCTGGCGCTCGGTGAAGCGCTCGGCGTCAGCCGCGAGGAGACCCTGTCTGAGCGCCGGGTCCTCCCGGCGGTGCGCTACGCGGTCGACGCCTATGTCAACTTCGCGCGCCAGAAGCCGTGGCTTGAGGCGGTCGCCTCATCGCTGACGGAGCTGTTCGGACCGTCTGCGATCAGCGTCCGCCTGGAGGCGATCGAGCGCCACTACGACTGGATCGACCCGGCCGGGCTGGAGTACTTCCGCTCGCGCCTGATCCAGGCGCCGCGCGACGCCGACTACGCGCTGTCGTTGACGGTCGAGCGCTGCAAGACGCGTGAGCAACAGGACGCCGCGATAGCCGCACTGCGCTTCAAGACCGAGGTGCTGTGGGCGCAGTTAGACGCGATTGAGCGCGGCGACACCCAGCCGGCGGGGCCGAGCGAATGAACCGCCCGCGCCTGATGACCGGGGCCCGACTCAGCTTCGACAGCGTCCGGGATGAGCACGTGCTGCTGATCCCTGAGGGCGCGGTGAAGCTGAACCCGACCGCCGCGGACGTGCTCGGGCTGTGTGACGGGACCCGCTCGCTGGAGCAGATCTGCACTGAACTGTCAGCGCGTTACAAGGGAGCCGACGTCACAGACGACGTGAACGGCCTGCTGGACGCGCTGGCCCAGAGAGGACTGGTGAACGATGCAGCCACTTCCTAGGCCCTCGTCGCTTGTGGCCGAGCTGACCTACCAGTGTCCGCTGCACTGTCCGTACTGCTCGAACCCGCTTGACATCGGGGCCGCCACCTACCAGTCACAGCTCTCGACCGATGACTGGGCAAGAACGTTCCATCAGGCACACGCGCTCGGCGTGTTGCAGCTGGCGCTGACCGGCGGTGAGCCGCTGTTACGCAAGGACATCGTCGAGCTGTGCGCGGCGGCCCGGGAGGCCAGCCTGTACTCGTCGCTGATCACCGCCGGCACGCTGTTCACTGCCGAACGCGCTGAGGCGCTGAAACAAGCCGGCCTTGACCACGTCCAGATCTCGATCCAGAGCCCCGAACCCGCCGAGAACGACCGGATCGCGGGCAACAGGTCGTTTGACAAGAAGCTGGCGGCCGCGGCGCTCGCCAAGGAGTTCGACTTCCCGCTGACGCTGAACTGCGTGCTGCACCGCCAGAACCTAGACCGGATCGAGCAGATGCTCGAGCTGACGCTGGAGCTCGGCGCCCAGCGCCTGGAGCTGGCCAACACCCAGTACACCGGCTGGGCCGTGCCCAATCAGGACGCGCTGATGCCCACCTGGGAGCAGGTCCAGCGCGGTGAGGCGGCGGTCCAGCGCTTCCGCGAGCGGGTCGGCCCCGCGGTACAGGTGCTCTGGGTCCTGCCCGACTACTACGAGGAGCTCCCCAAGCCGTGCATGGGCGGCTGGGGCCAGACGACGATCGTCGTGGCGCCGAACGGCGACGCGCTGCCCTGCCAGGCGGCGTCAACGATCCCGGGGCTCGAGTTCGGGAACGTCCGTGAGCAGTCTCTGGAGTGGATCTGGGCGGAGTCAGACGCGTTCACCCGCTTCCGCGGGACCGACTGGATGCAGGAGCCGTGCGCGAGCTGCCCGATCGGACACCAGGAGCACGATTGGGGCGGCTGTCGCTGCCAGGCGATGCGTCTCACCGGCGACCCGGCGGCGACCGATCCCGTCTGTCAGTTCTCCAACCACCATGACCGTGTCGTCTCCGCCCGCGACCCGGCACACCAGTCAGACGAGTTCATCTACCGGCACCTGAAACGCCCGGTGCACAGCTGATGGCCAACCAACCGCACAACAGTTTGAATTGCACTAGAAGGAGGTTCCCCGATGTCTGAAACCGCGACTCCAACGTCTGAGTCCTACACGGCGACGCTGGAGAAGATCTACAGCCAGATGGAAGAACGCTGGACCGCATCTGACACTGCCACGGAGGTTGACTGGGACACGAGGATCCGTCAGGCCCGTGAGGACCTCGCCTCCGTGCGGGTCCTGGCCGACGGTGTCAGCCGCGGGATCGGCAGCCTTGAGGGCGCGACCATGACAGTTCTCTCTTACCTGAGCACAACCTATGGCAAGGTCGTGAAGAACTGTCCGGAATCACACGCCGCGGAGCTCCTCCCGCTCGCCACACAGGTCCGCGACGCAGCTGAGGCAGCTGTCCGGGACGCGCTTGGCGGCGAGCTGCGGCCGATGTACAGCGTGCCGAAGAAGCCCCAGCCCTGGATGTAGGAGCGTGAAGCTGCCGAGAGCGACGGCTCCCGGCAGCTTGCACTGCTTTGCAACCCCCGCTCAGAGCAGCGGGACGAGGTTCTTCCCCCACACGTGGTTGAGGGTGAGCCCGAATGAGACATAGAACGCCCCGACCGCGGTCACGATGCCGAGCCAGCCGCCGAAGTGGACCAGCCCGGTGCTCGCGCCGGCTTCACCGATCCCGAGGATCACAAACGTCACGGTCAGCAGGGCCAACGTGATCGTTACGCTCTTGGGCTCCTTCAACGCAACGATCGTGAGCAGCAGAGTCGGGATCGCCCAGGCGATCAGGTACAGCCCCACGGCATGGCCCTGCAGGGACGCCGGTGTGGCGGGGATCGCGCCGGCCGGAGCCGGCCCCTTGGCCGGCGCCAGCACGTTGTGTGCCAGCACCACGTAGGACATCCAGAAGCCTCCGTAGAGGCTGTGGACAGTCCCGCCGAACTGGTTGTTCGCACGGAACAGCAGGATCCCCGCAATCAGCTGCACTATGCCGCCGACGAAAAATGCGACAGGCAGCACCATCGCGGCGTCAACAGAGCTGACCAGGTTGGCGTTCACCATGCTCAGCAGGAACGTGCTGACCGCGAAAGTAACCAGGCCAAGTGCGCCCGCCTCCGCTATCGGCTGTGGGCCAGCCGGGGCAGCGGGTGTCGCATCAGCCCTCTCACTGACATCGGACAAGTCTCTCTCCTCCTCCAAGAAGTGTGGATATGGAACCGCGTCGCCGGCGACCTCCGCGGAAAATCCAACGTATGGGCCGGGGGGTTGCCTCCGCGTTGCGCGTGTGTGACCGGGTAGGCGGATCCCCAGGCGGGCCGGGTAACTAACGCCCGATCAGAGTTGCCCGCGCGGTTGCGGAGGCGCGCCGCGGGTCACCCGGGGGCAGCACGTTGATCAGCGTGCGGGCAGCCGCCAGATCGTGCGCACCTGAGGGGTGCGAAAGCCAGCGGAGCAGCAGCTCGGGATCACCCGTGGTGAGGATGCTGCGCCGCAGCGATTCCTCCAGCCAGCCACGCAGCTCGACCACCGGCTCTGACTCCGACTCGGGCAGCAGCGGCCCGGGATAGCGATCGAGCGCGTCACTCGGACGGCCCTGACCGATCAGCCGCTCGACCTCCAGCCAGTCGGCCTCAACGGGCACCGCGAGCCGGTAGGGCTGGGTCGTGATCGCCTGCTCTCCGATCTGCATCCGCAGACGGTGGACCTGGGCGCGCACCGTGACAGTTCTGCCGCGCTCGCCGTACAGGCCGAGCGCAAGCTGCTCAGCGGTCAGCCCGCCCGGGTTCAGCGCCAGCAGCGTCAGGATCTCCAGGGCGCGCAGGCGGCGCTCGCTCGGGACTCCGTCGAACCACGCGTGCGGGCTGGTGCCGAGCATGTCCAGATGCAGCGGCGGTTGGTCCTGGGCGGCGGTGGCGATCCACAGGATCGCGCCGTCATCATCCAGGGGCTCCACCTGGGCGTGACGCCCGTCCGGCAGGATCAGATCGTCGAGGCCCCCCAGCACCGTCCTCCGGGGCAGCCACTGGACGCCGCGTGTGGCGATCACGTTGCCGGCGCGATCCAACAGCGCACTGGGCGCCGACTTCCGGGAGATCTCCTCCACCCAGCGGTGGCGCAGACGCTCGAACCGGTCGACGTTCTGCATGTGCAGTTCCACCTCGGCTGACTTGGCGGCCAGGTTGGCCAGTGACAGCGTGTATGGATGTGCGATCTGCAGCGGCGAGGTCAGGTCGACCACGCCGATCAGCTGGCCTGTCTCCGGATCATGGATCGGCGCCGCCGAGCAGGTCCAGTCATGGGCCGCCTCAACGAAGTGCTCGGCCGAGAAGACCTGCACTGAGTGGTCAACCGCGGCGGCGGTCCCGACCGCGTTGGTGCCGGTCGCGCTCTCAGACCAGTCGGCGCCGGCCTCGAAGCCCATCGCCTTGGCGGCGTCGACCATGCTCGGCTCCCCCAGCACCCACAACAGGCGCGCATCGGCGTCGGAGATCCCGACGACGTGACCGGCAGCCATGTCACCAAGCGTGTCCATGACCGCCTCAACGGCTGATGCCAGCGGTGACTGCTCCCGCGCGCGCTGGAGCCGGTCTCCGGACAGCGCCAGCGGTGCCGCCTCCGCGTCTGCGGCAACACCCGCGTCGAGGCTGCGCTGCCAGCTCGCGGTTATTACATCCCGCACGGCGCGTACCTGGGTGGAGGCCCCGCCGATCACTCGGCTGTGCCACTCGCGGAGTGTGCGGGATAGGGCGACGGGATCCGTTCCAACATCCAGCGCCTGCCAGGGATTAGAACGCGTGATTGATGGACCAGCCCCGGGGATGGTCGCTAACCCTTTCCTCACATCGTCACATCTTAGGGAAGCCCCGGTGCCGGGTGAGACAGTTCAGGCGCGGCTGCCGATCTTGAATTCGGCAGCCGCCAGGGAACGCCCGGCTACTCGGCCAGCGCCGCGAGCACTTTGGCGTCGTGCTCGCCCGGCTTCACCTTCGGAAACACGTGCGTGATCTTGCCCGCCGAATCGATCACGAAGGTCGTGCGCTCATTGCCGTAGTACTTGCGCCCGTACATCGACTTCTCCACCCACACCCCGTACTTCTCCGCCACCGCGTGGTCCTCATCGCCCAGCAGCGTGAAGTTCAGCTCGTGCTTGTCCACGAACTTCTTGATCTTCGCCGGCGCGTCCGGCGACACACCCAGCACCACCGCGTCCAGCTTCTCGTAGTCGGCGGAATGGTCGCGCACCCCGCAAGCTTGGGTCGTACAGCCCGGCGTGTCGGCCTTAGGGTAGAAAAACAGTACAATGGTCTTGCCTCGGAAGTCCGAGAGCGCGACCGGATTCCCGTCGTAATCGGGCAGCGTGAAGTCAGGCGCTAGGTCGCCTACATCAAAGGGTTTGGGCATGAGCGGGATCATGGCGAAGTCAGGCACGCAGCGCGCGGTCGGCATCATCCGGGTGAGCCAGACGAACGGCCGCGAGGGTGAAAGCTTCGCCTCACCGAAGGATCAGCGCGACCGAATCGCTGCCTTCTGCGAGCGCGACGGTCTGAAGCTGCTGCAGGTCTATGAGGAACTGGACGTATCCGGCGGCAAGGCGCTAGCGAAGCGGCCAGGGCTCGGCGCCGCGGTAGCGATGGTTGAGGAAGGCCGCGCCGACGTGGTTGTGGCCGCCTACTTCGATCGGCTGTTTCGGTCGCTTCCGACACAGACGGAAGTGATCGAGCGTGTCGAGCAGGCCGGCGGCCAGGTAGTCGCCGTTGACCTCGGCCAGCTCACCGAGGCGAGCGCCGGCCAGTGGCTTAACGGGACGATGATGGGTGCCTTCTCCGAGTATTACCGTAGGTCCGTGGCCGAGAAAGCCGGAGACGCTCAGCGCCGCGCGGTAGCGCGTGGCGTGCTGCCTTACCCGAACGTCACGCCAGGTTACGTCCGCGGCCACGATGGCGTGCTGGTTGTCGATCCGAAGCTGGCGCCGGTCGTTGCGGAAGCGTTCAAGATGCGCGCAAGGGGCGCGACCATCAAGGCAGTTCGCGAGTATCTGGCGGCGAACGGGATCGAGCGCAGCTATCACGGCGCCCATGCACTGCTGCAGTCCCGCGTTGTGCTCGGCGAGATCCACTTCGGCAAGCTGGCAAACCTAACCGCCCATCCCGCCATCGTTGACCCGGACACGTGGCGGCAAGCTCAACGCGCGAGCAAGTCGCCTAAGCATCTCGCCGCGGCGAACCGCGGACGTAGACCAGCGTCTGACCGGCTGCTCGCGCGGTTGGGCGTACTGCGTTGCGCGACGTGCGGCGCGCGCATGGTGGTCGGTAACACGCACACGAACAAGTCCGGCAAGTCCTACCCGATCTACCGTTGCCCACCGCAGAACGACTGCGAGCGGCGCGTGACGATCAACGCTGAGCGCGTGGAAGCCGCCGTGATCGAAGCGACGAAACGCGCGGGCGAGGAACTGGCGGGCCGCGCGAGCAGCGACGATAAGGCCCGTGACGCCGCGACCGTGTTGGAGGCCGCGCAGGAGGCGCTCGACCGGGCTCTGGCCGGTTTCGCTGAGGCCGGCGTTATGGCTGAGCCCGCAGCGGTGCAGCGGCTCGCGGAGCTGCGCCAGGAACGCGACGAAGCACAGGAACAGTGCGACCAACTCAGGGACATTGCGGCCCCCGAGTTGGTCGTTACCGTTGCCGACTTCGACAGCCTGACGCTAGACGAGCGGCGGGCTCTGGTCCGTTCCGCTATCGAGCGTGTCGATGTCCTTCCGGGCAGCACCGGAGACCGG
This sequence comes from Solirubrobacterales bacterium, assembly GCA_017354065.1. Classification (GTDB taxonomy): domain Bacteria; phylum Actinomycetota; class Thermoleophilia; order Solirubrobacterales; family Solirubrobacteraceae; genus Palsa-465. The sequence continues at coordinate 9,123 of JAFMRN010000017.1, read as the reverse complement.
TACCGGCCGGTCGAGACTCGCCTCCACTTCACGTTCCGCTAGCAGGCGACGCGCTGCCCGGTTCAGGATTTGCTGCATCTCGGCGCGGGCTGATTCTGAGGCTCGGCCGGTCATGTTTCGGCCCCCGATTCGTCCAGTGACGACACGTCGCCGGAACTGTCGTGACTGGGGTTCTCGACACCCTGCATCCCCAGTGTTTCCGGGGGATTTGCAGTCACGACAGGCTCAGTTACGACACCCTGTCGTGACTGAGCCTGTCGCGACTGTGGCACCGGGTTCTGGCGTATCGGCGGGATAGCCCAAAACGTCTGTTTCGGAAAGCCCTGCGCAGTGATAGTTAGCTCGCCCACGTCGCGCATCCGCTTAGCGGCCCTCTCGACCGTTCTCTGAGTGACCGAGCAGGAGTCCGCCACCGCGCTCTTGACCTCGCTCGACGCGCGCTGCCCGCCGGCCAGAACGGTTGCGATTGCCTCCTGTACCTCTGCGCCGTTGGTACTGCTCTGCCCCGAGGTCTGGTCTTGCGGCCCGACTGCCGAGAGTCCGTCCAGTGCGAGCAGCGAGACAGAGCCGACCTCGGCAACGTCTCGACTCTCGACGTGAGCGGCCAGAGTCGGCGCGTACTCGCCATGATTCGACTTGGCGTGAACGATCACCCGCTGTGAGCCCTGCTCGCCGGCCGAGTCGTCAGGGTCCCGCGCGAACGCCAGCACCGAGCGCGGCGCAGCACCGAACGCACCAGAGCCGCTGATCCGATCCAGCAGCTTCCCGGCCCCGCTCTTGTTCAGATGCGCCACCGCGAGCACACAGAGTCCTTGCTCCTGAGCCATCTTGGCGAGCGGAGCCAGCGCTGTCCGCACGGCTGCGTCTTTGTGTGAGTCGATGCCGCCGAGAAACGCGGCTATCGGATCGATAACGACCAGGGCCGCGGGCTCGCCGCTCGCTGCCAGGTCGGCCAGTCGTTCAGCGATCCGGCCTAGATCGTCTGGGATCGTGACCTGTCCGCCGGTTAGCTCGACGTTGTAGACCCGAGTCAGGTCGGCGCCGGCCGCGCTCAGCCTGCCCCATATGACGGACTCGAAGGCGTCTTCAGCGCTGGCGAGCAGCACCGAGCGCGGCTTCCCGTTCAGTGCGCCGTCGAGCTTGCCGCGCGTGACCTGTGCGGCCAGCAGAGCGGTGGTTGTGGACTTGCCGAGTCCGGGCTCACCGGCGAGCACTGCAAGGTCTTGCAGCGGTAGTCGGTCTGTCCAGAGCCATTGGATCCGTCGCGGAGTGATGTCGCTGGCCCTGATGAGCCTTACGGGGTTCTCGGGCATCTCTGCCGCTGTGGGATGCTGCACCACGTTCCCGGCGGGGTAGTGGTTGATTCCGTTCTCTCGGTCGATTCGTTCCGCAATCAGAATGCGTCTCGGATCGCCTTCGGGCAGCGCGGCAAGTTCGGCCCGGAGTGCCTCCGCAGTCAAAGACTCGGCGCTCATTTGCCCGTCCTCCAGCAGTCAGGACAGAGCGGCAGGCGCCACCCGAGTAGCCGGAGCTGGGCTCGCTGCCACCACACCCGCTGGATCCGCACCGTGCGCCCGCAGCGCGGACAGCAGAACGTGAGGCCGCCTAAGGGCGGCGCGGGTTCTCCAGAGTCGCCAGGGTCAGAACCGGAGCGCGCGCAACCGCTAGCGGTTCCCGCGCGTCGCGGGGCTCGACGTGCGCGCGGTCGGCCAGAGGCTCGGCCCGGTCGGCCGATAGCCGCGGTCGGCCTGGCGGCCGCCGTGGGGACCTGGCGTGGTGCCCGCTTCCGTTTCAGCTCGCGCATGGCAATGCCGAAGCGGACCATCTGAGTAACTGAAGCTCGCCGCGTTGGCTGCTCGACCTGGCGCTTGTAGTTCTCCGCGGCCTTCTCTGGGTTGACCACGCGACCATCCGGGTGGCGAGCCCGGAAGCGAACTGGCTTAGATACTTCTGCCGTCACGCTCATCAGATGATCCCCCAGTGCCGGAACTTCCCCGCCTGCCGCGGATCGTCAAGCGTGAAAGAGCCGTCGCCAGGACCCTCGCCCGACTGATCGGTCAGCAGCGGCTCTGTGACCTCCTGGCCGAACTTCACGCGCTCCAGCGGCTCAGCGTCAAAGTTGTACCCGTCGAGCGCAGCCGCTAGGTGCCCTATCGCAAGCTCAACTGTGACGCGTAGCTCTGAGCCGCCCAGAGCCTCTGCGCGATCCAGCATCTGCCGGCCCGCTGGGTCGATGGCCTCCAGCGTGGCGCGGGCCTCATCGCCTAGACACAGCGCGGCGATTTCCGGCGGGCCGCCGTTCAGCAGAGCCGCGCGCGCGTTGGCGACGTCCTCCGCGATGGTCCGGGTTTCACGATCCGATACGTGCATGGTGCCTCCTTCTAGGCAATACCTCGCGGGATTCCTTGACGATCCCGCGAGGTATAAACGTTAAGGCGCGGCCGGATGCCAAAAAGGTTGTGTCAGTCACCACAACCTGAAACCCCAGAAACACCTGTCAACGTCGGGGAAGAACCTGTCCACTAGTAACGATCCTCACAATCTGGACACGTTCCGGCGTTTCTCCCAACGTTGGGAGAAATGAGCGCGACGGGCGCCGTAACCGAACCAATCCACAACGATGGTTGAGTAGTAAAAGCGTGCGCCCGCCACGCCCGGACAGAACCCTACGCGGCGACCCTGTCACTTATCCGAAGTAAGCTGTTGCCTATGGCACGCTGGCAGTTCTGGAGGAAGTCGGAGGATCGCTCGCTGAAGCTGCCTGAGCTCTATCCGAGTTACGGGTCTTTCATCGGTCGCGAGTACACAACCGATCCGATAGGCCGGCAAGCGCTAGCGCTCAGCGACGTGTGGGCCGCGGTCAAGCTGCTGGCCGACACCATCAGCACACTGCCGATGGAGGTGTACCGGGACACGCCTGCCGGCCGCCAGCCTGTAGGCGCTGATGCAATTATCTCCCGCCTATTGGCGGCGCCTGCACCGGGCTCAACACTGCCGGACTTGCTCGCCTCCATCGTTGTGTCGATGGCACTGCATGGCGAGGCGTTCATCGGGAAGTACTCCGATCCGTCCGGCCAGGTCGCGCAGCTCGGCGTGATTGACCCGGCCGCTGTGTCGGTTCGCCTGCACGGCCGGTCGATTTTGTACAGCCTCGCACTCAACGATGTGACCAACGGCCTACGGATCGATGTAGGCAGCGAGGACGTGTTGCACATCAAAAGCTCGGTGACGACACCAGACGGTCTACGCGGGCTGTCACCTATCGCGACCTGTCGCATGGCTCTCGGTGTGAACGCCGGCCTTGCCGCTTCCGCCAAGAGTTTTATCCAGAACGGGTCACGACCGAGCGGGATCCTGACAGTGCAGGGAGCGCAAGACGAGCACTCGGTTCAGACGATCTCTGACCAGTGGAACACAAAGCATGGTGGGGGTACCTCGGCCGGCAAGGTCGCGGTCGTCAGCGGCGACGTGAGTTACACACAGTTGGGCCTCTCTGCTGAGGATGCCCAGTTTGTTGAGCAGCGAGCACTGAGCACGAAGGAGATAGCGCGGATCTTTGGATTGCCGGCATGGAGTCTCGGCGAAAGCAGTGGTGACAGTCTGACCTACAGCAATGTTCAGCAGGAGGCTCGCGCATTAGTCATGTTTTCGCTGCGCCCGCTCCTGACCCGGATTGAAACCGCCATCAGCTCAGACCCGTATCTCTGTCCTGGCGGGACTCGCGTGCGCTTTTCCCTTGACGAGCTTCTGCGCGCGGATCCGGCCGAACGCGCCCAGTTCTACACCGCGGCCTTGAACGCGCAGACCGGATGGCTTACACGCGATGAGGTCCGCGAGCTTGAAGGTCTGGAACCTGACAGTGACGACACAGACGTAGGCGCGGACACAACGGAGGACAGCGACGATGCCTAGACCAACTACCGGTACGTGGGAGACGCGCGCGCAGCCGATCCAGCTCGACAGTGAGCAGCGGATCCGCGGCGTGATCCCTTACGGAGTCGAGAGCCGGGATCTGGGCGGCTACACCGAAGTGATCGACCGCGGCGCGCTGGACTCCACGAACCTGGATTCGCTGGTGGCGACGGTTGAACACTCGGGCGTGCCGATTGGCCGCTACCCGACAACGCTGCAGCTTGAGGACCGCACGGACGGGCTCCACTGGGCAGTGTCGCCGCCTGCCTCCCGCCCGGAGGTGATCGAGGCTGTGCAGCGCGGCGACCTGCAGGCCGGTAGCTGGCGGATGCGCGTTGCCCGTGAGCGCTGGCAAGGCAACGTCCGGCACGTGACCGCCATCTCAGAGCTGCGCGACGTCTCGGTTGTCGCTCAACCCGCTTACACCACTGCAGCCGTCGAGCTGCGCCACCTAGAACCCAATCCGGCCGAAGGCCAGGAGGATCCCATGCCTGAGAGCACCGCTCCGGCCACTGAGCCGGACACGCAGACCCCGGAGCCCACCGCTACCGGTACGGCCGTCGAGGACGGCAGCGCGTCGGAAACGCCTCAGCCACCCTCACAGAAGCCGGGGCAGCTTCCCGGCCCGCCGTCCGGGCAGACGCAAGGGCTGACCGTTGAGGACAGGTCTTTGAGTGACCGGCCGAGAGGCTCCCTCGGTGAGCGTTTCCGCGCGGCCGGCTTCCCTGACGAGCGCGCAACCCTGCCCTTCGCAGAAGTCTTTGAGGACCGCTCGGTGACGTGGACGGGCTCCGTCGACCTGATGAATCAGACGCGGGTGCAGGGCCTTCCGCTTGGCGCTGATCAGCGTTTTGCGTGGCCGGCGTTCCCGCGTGTCGGAGTCGATCCGGGCGTGACCTCGGTAGCGGTCGCTTCGCAAACCGCTCGCAGTCTCGCCTCGGCGGCAAGCATGGTGCGTGCAATCGATGCGACCAGCGATAAGCCCGAAACCGGCTCGACCCTGACCGTTACGCAGCTCCCGCTCCAGCAGGTCGCGAGCGTGTCCAGCGCAATACCCAATGTGTATTTGCTGCCGGGTGGCGCGACGCCGGTTAACAGCATCGTGGAAAACGATCTCACCCTCGCGATCAATCAGGCTCTCGACTCGCTCGTTATCGCGGGGCTCGCCACGGCGGGGCATGTTGACCCGACTTCGACAACGCTGCTTGCGGCGATCCGCCAAGCCGTTGAGGAGCTGCAGGCCGCCGGGTACAACGCAGACGTTCTGCTGCTCGATCCTGCCTCCGCCGTCAAGCTCGACACGTTGGTCGCAAGCGAGGGGTCGGAGTTCTACGTGTTCTCGCCTGGCGCAGCGGCTCCGGGAACGATCTTCGGGGCTCAGCGCCGGATCGTCACGAACCTCCCGGCCCCGGCCGTGTGTGACTCGCATGCGCTCGGGCGCATGTTCGCCTCGCCAGTGTCACTGGCCCGGTTCGAGCAGAACGCAGGCGTGACAAACACAAGCGTGATCCGCATGGAGTGCAACGCGGTGTTTGCGACGGAGCGCCCGGCGGCCGCCGTGAGGATCGCGGCCTCCTAATGCCTGGCAAACGTGACAACGACTCGGAGCCGAAGAAGGCTCTTACAAGCTCGCCGGCGGTTCCTCCTTCCCGCCGCGAGGCCGCCAGCACAGCGGAAAAGCCCGTCTCGGCATCTTCCTCGGGTGCCGGGGCGGGCTCGCCTCTGCCGCTGGAAGTGGAGCTGATCGGCGCCTACACAGCGAAACGCAGGAAGGCCGGCAGGTGAGCTTCTGGGACGGTCCTGATGCGCCGCCGCCGATAGACGCCGCGGCTGTAACGCCTTCCGTCGCGGACGTGGCGACACTGGAGATCGCGCGGTGCCAGGACGCTAACGGAAACGACATGGGCACGTTCACGGGTGAGACGTTCCCGACCGACACGCAGGTCTCGGCCTTGATCGACGCCGCGGTGGCAGAGGTTCTCGCGCAGCTCGCTCCGAACTGCGACGTCGGCTTCTATCCGAGCATCAAGCAAGTGGTGGCGCTTCGCGCAGCCGCCCTAACGGAGCTTTCAGCGTTTCGCGTGGAAGTGGTCGGCCGCCGCGATGCCTCGGGCTCCTACAGAGAGGCCGACGCCGTTTACCGGGATGCCCTGGCCGCACTTCAGGCGAAGATCCCGATTGCCCATTACGTGGGCTGAGCGATGAGGTTCGATCAGTTCGCGGCGCTGATCGGGCTCAAGCTGGAGCCGTTCCAGCGCAAGATCGTCTCGGCCGCGTCCGGCCCCGAGCGGGAGATAGCTGTCCTGATCCCGAGAGGCAACGGCAAGACCTCGCTGATGGCCGCGGTCGCGCTCTATCACCTGCTCACGGTTGAGGACGCAGCGGTGTACTGCGCAGCGGCAAGCCGTGAACAGGCCCGGATCCTGTACGAGCAGGCCGCGCGTTACGCGCGTGCGCTCGGAGAGCCGCACATCGTGGACCGGCACCTTGAGCTGCGCTGGTGCCCTGATCCGAGCAAGGCTCGACACTTCACCCGCCATCTGCGTGTCCTGGCCGCGGACGCGCCACGGCTGCACGGCCTGACGCCGAGCCTGTCGATTGTTGACGAGCTGCACGCACACCCCAACGATCAGGTCTATCTCGCTCTGCTGACCGCTCTGGGGAAGCGGCCGGGATCGAAGCTCATCACCATCTCAAGCGCCGGCCAGGGCACCGAAACACCGCTAGGCCGGCTGCGCTCCCGTGCGCTCGCGCTGCCGAGGGTGACGACGAAGGGCTATCTCACCGATGCCCGCGGGCCAGGGCTCCGAATGCTGGAATGGGCAGTGCCCGAGGACGCGGAGCTGACCCCGGCAAACGTCAAACGCGCGAACCCGGCCTCTTGGATCACCCGCGAGACGCTTGCCGCGCAACAGGAGGCAGTCCCCGATCTCGCGTTTCGGCGTTTCCACGCAGGGCAATGGACAGAGCGCGCGGGACACTGGCTGCCACCGGGCGCCTGGCAGGCGTGCGTTGGAGAGCCTGACTTCACACCGGGCGAGCCGATCTACGCCGCGATTGACGCGGGCGGCCAGTTCTCCGCTACCGCCTTGGTCTGGGTCAACGACACCGGCCAGGTTGGCTGCGCCATCTATGAAGGTGACGACGGGCTGATCGAAGCCGGCGAGCACGTCCGCGAGCTGGCCCAGACCTATGACCTGCGTGAGCTGACCTTTGACCCGTGGGGGTCCGGCCCGCTGGCCGCCGAGCTGGAGCGCGAGAACATTCTCTGCACCGCGTTCCCGCAACACGATGCCCGGATGATGCCGGCCTCAGCGCTGCTGTACGACAAGATCGTTCACGGACGGCTCACGCTGCCCGACGACCCGCTCCTGGCGCAGCACTCCGCGAACGCCATCGCCCAGCACTCCCGCCGCGGTTGGCGGATCGGCAAGCCTCCCGGCCGGCCGAACATCGACGGAATCGTTGCCCTTGCAATGGCCGTCGACATTGCCTCCAAGCCACGGGAGCCCGTGAAGTTGCTCGGCTGGCTCTGACGTGACGCTTGTGACGGGTGTGACGCTTGTGACGGGTCTACAGAGAGGGTGAGGGGATGCTCAAGCACTGTCTGAAATGCGGCCAACTGACCGACTCGGGCTCCTACTGCCGAGCACACCGGCCACGCCAGCGGCAGGCCCAACGATGGAAGAAAGTCCGGGCTCAAGTGCTCGCCCGCGATGGCTACAGGTGTAAGATTTGTGGTGCACCGGCCACCGAGGTAGATCACATCCAAGCCGTCCAAGACAACGGCCCCGATCACCCGGACAACGCGCAACCCCTCTGCCACCGCCATCACGTCCAGAAACACCGGGAAACGCGGTAGAACGCCGGAAACTAACGTTTACGTAACGTTTTTACGCGGCTGAGGCGAAGCGTCGCGGCGGAGGGTCGCCCAAAAATCTGGGCCCGTGCGGTTTTGGCGGGGCCTGTGAGCCGCTGTGCGGCTGCTGAGCGGCTTGCGCGGGGGTCTGGTGGCGCTGCCTTTAGCGAGCCTAGGTCCCGAGATGGGACCATCTCGCGCTAGCCGCGCTTCCGACCGATCTCGCGCGCGAACCCTTCGACGTCTGCGCGTGGCCACACGGGACCGGCGGCGACGTATCGGGGCTCGATCATCCATGTGCACTGATCGCCGTGGGAGCCGCTGCCTGGCTCAAGCCAGCGAGCTAGCGTCGCCTTCGTGATCCCGAGGATTTCGCACGCCTCCTTGCTGCCAGCTAACTCCGGCAACTGGGGCGTTCCCCAGTGCTGCGCGATTTGGGCGGCGTAGTCCGCCTGCTTGGTGCTTTCCAAGTCGCCTGCGTGCTCGCGGATTCGTTGCGACATAGCTATCAGCCTGCGAGCGCTAGTCCTAGCGCGGCGGCCAGTTCGGCTGCGTGTTTGGCGTCCATTTCGACTACCTCAGTGCCTACGGTCAGGAGGATGTCGCGAACGTGCTCAGAGTCTGCGTCGTAGCAACCGGCGACTCGGATCGCGCGAGTCTTCGGATCGCGCGTGTCTAGCGTGACTTCCACGGTATGGCCGAGGAGGGTCCCGTCTGTGTCGAGATGGGGTCGGGAGACGGAGTCCATCGGTTCATCGAAGGCTCGCGAGAAACGAATCCATACGCCCGCGGTTCTGTTCGTCGTTGTGCCTCGCCAGCGCCACTTGCTGCGTGACCGCGTTGCCGACCGCAATCCTTAGGTCGGTGGGTTGCACGTTCCCGTTTAGCAGCTGCGGGTCTGTCAGCCGCACGTATCCAAGCTCCGCGCGCGCACCGTTTCCGTCTCGGACGATGTGACCAGACGCGACCTCCCAGCGTCTGCCCGGATAATCCGACTCCAACTCGTGTTGTATGCCGGCCTCGGCGCTGGGGCAGTCGAACATGACCGGGATCTCAAGTGTGTAGTTGCCGCTCAGATGGTCGTGCTCAATGGTTGCCCGGTTCCAGTGCACGACGGGCGCGTTGTCGTTGCTCACAAAACAGGAGTATCGCTCACCTGTCAACGCTCGGTCGCGCTTAGCAGTAGACGATAACCAACGTTAGGAACGTGTTAGCTCTACTGTTTTTAGAGCCCCGGCGTGTCGGCCTTCGGGAAGAAATAGAGGACGACGTTCTTTCCGCGCAACTCCGAGAGCGTCACGGGCTGAGCATCTTGGTTCGGAAGGGTGAAATCAGGGGCGGTGACGCCAGGT
>JAFMRN010000128.1 GCA_017354065.1 Solirubrobacterales bacterium | reverse complement strand
ACGGCGTCATAGCGGACCTCGACGCTGGCGCCGTGCGCGGCCTCGGTCAGGGTCAGCTCCGCCGCGGCTGAGATGTCGCCGCCCTGCATCGGGCCGCCGCCACCGCCGAAGGCCGAGGCGAACCCACCGCCACCGCCGCCGCCGCCGAAGAACGCCTCAAAGATGTCCGCGACCGAACCGAACCCGTCGAAGTTCGGCGCGCCGCCGCTCGAGTTCAGCCCGTCATGGCCGTAGCGGTCATAAGTGGCGCGGCGGTCGGGGTCGGACAGGACCTCGTAAGCCTCAGCGGCCTCCTTGAACTGGACCTCCGCCTCCGGCGCGGGGTTGACATCGGGGTGCAGCTCACGCGCGACCTTGCGGAAGGCCTTCTTGATCTCGCCCTCGCCGGCATCGCGGGCCACGCCGAGAACCTCGTAGTAGTCGCGCTTGTCAGCCGATGCGCTCATCGTTCGTCGTAAACCTCCGCCACAAAACTTGACAACTGCGCAGCCGCGTCACGCACGGCCTGGATCGCGCCGCCGTAGTCCATCCGCAGCGGCCCTATCACGCTCACCGACCCGAGTGGCCGCTGTGGCAGACCGTAGCCCGCCGCGACCAGCGACATCGAGGCCAGCGCGGGAACCTCGTTCTCGGTCCCGATCCGCACCAGCACGTCCCGTTCTGACAACGCGTTACGTAACACCCCGAGCATGCTGACACGTCGCTCGAGCATCTCCATCAGCGAGTTCAGCTCGCCAACGTCTCCGATCCGGTCGGCGCTCAGCAGATGCCCGGCCCCATCAACATACAACTCGTCCTGGGCAGCACCCGCGAGATCCGTGAAAACCGGCGCGAGAGCAGCCAAGAACGCCTGCTCGGAACGGCCCAGGCTGGGGTCCAGCAGCCGTGCGCCGAGTGTGCGCGAACCGAGCCCGATCCCGACCAGGGCCTCATTCAGGTAGCTGGCCGCCCAGTCGATCAGCCCCGGGTCGAGCGGCGCGTCAAAGGTGAACATCCGCTTAGAGACCCCACCGGTCGAGGTGATCACGACAACCATCAGCACCTGTGGCTGCAGAGACAGCACCTCAACGTGACGGACCGTCGCCGTGTCCAGCGGCGGCGCGGTGACCAGCGCCAGCAGGTCCGTGACCTGGCTCAGCGTCTCGGTCGTCAGCCGCATCGCCTCATCTACCTCGTTGCGCACCAGGGACAGTGGCAGCGAGCTGCCGCCGCTCTGCGTTCTCGCCGGCAACAGGCGGTCCACGAAGTAGCGATACCCGGCCTCTGTCGGCACCCTCCCGGCGGAGGTGTGCGGGTGTGCCAGCAGCCCGTGTTCCTCGAGGTTCGCCAGCTCGCTGCGGATCGTCGAGGACCCCCAGGTGAAGCCCTCGGCCAGCGCCTTTGAGCCAACTGGAACGCCAGCGTCGAGGTATTCCTCCACGAGCCGCTGGAGGACCATCTCCTGGCGTTCGGTCAGCATCCCATCAGTGTATGAGCGCCCGCGCGTTCCGGATCAGCCGCGTCTCCCCCTGCGTGGCGTCCAGCTTCACAACGCCATCCGCCTCCGCCGCACCCCGCACGACAACATCCCCGAAGAGCTTGCCCATGCCGCGGAACTGAACGCTAAGGGACTTCAGCGCGTAGCCGTCCTCCGGCGTCGCAACCTCTGCTCCCTGCACGGCCGCGCGCGCGACCTGAGCCATGGTCCACAGCCCGTGCAGGATCCGCCCCTCCAACCCGGCGGCACGCGCGTACTCCTCGTCGATGTGGATCGGGTTGAAGTCCCCCGACGCGCCCGCGTAGCGCACCGTCACATACGGGTCCGGGGTTACCACCAGCTCTATCTGACGATGATCGTCCATTTCCCCTCACAGACTGTCGCGCCGGCCTGGTTGACCGAGCGCGAACCGAATTCATAGAACACGAGCCCCGCCGTCTCGCGGATCTCCCCGACCGAGAACACGCTGGTGATCTCGTCACCGGCGACGACCGCCGGACCAGGCCAGCTGAATTCCTGGGCGCCGTGCACCACCCGCTGGAAGTCGATCCCCAGCTGCGGGTCGAACAGTCCCTGTTCCAGACCGCCCCCCGCATAGACGACCGCGAACATCGGCGGCGCCACCAGGTCGGCGAACCCGGCCGCCCGGGCCGCGTCCAGGTCGGTGTAGAGCGGCTCGGTGTCCCCCACCGCGGCCGCGTATTCGCGGATCTTCTCGCGCCCGACCGCGTACACCAGCGGCGGGTATTCGTGGCCGATCCTCTCGCTATTTAGCATCAGGCATGATTGTCTCAGTCATAATCCCACAAATCTTGTCGACTTAAGGAGAAATATGACGCTTGCACTGGGCGATTCCGCCCCCGATTTCCAGGCTCAAACGACCGAGGGACCGATCAACTTTCACCAGTGGGCAGGCGACTCGTGGGTGGTCCTGTTCTCCCATCCGAAGTCCTTCACGCCGGTCTGCACGACTGAGCTGGGCGCGGTGGCCAAGCTCAAGCCCGAGTTCGACAAGCGCAACGTGAAGGTAATCGGCCTGTCGGTCGACGCCGTCGAGGACAACAAGGGCTGGAACACGGACATCAAGGACGTAACCGGTTTCGAGCCCAACTACCCGATCATCTCCGACGACGACTACAAGGTGTCGAAGCTGTACGGGCTGCTGCCGGCCGACACCTCCGGCGAGGCCAAGGGCCGCACACCAGCCCAGAACCAGACCGTCCGCAACGTGTTCGTGATCGCGCCGGACAAGTCGATCAAGCTGATCCTGGTCTACCCGATGACCACCGGCCGCAACTTCGACGAGATCCTGCGTGTGATCGACTCCCTGCAGCTGACCTCGGGCCACAAGGTCGCGACGCCGGCCGACTGGAAGCAGGGCGAGAAGGTGATCATCACCGGCGCCGTGTCCGACGAGGAGGCGAAGCAGAAGTTCGGCTCCTGGGAGACCCCGAAGCCCTACATCCGCGTCACCGACCAACCGAAATAAGTGGTCGGCCCCGGGGCGGACTTTGAGTTCCGCCCCGGGCAGGTAGGTACCATCTGTTCCATGCAGATGCGCTCCACAATCCGCGCATCAGACGCGGAACGCGAGGGGATCGCCCAGCGGCTACGCCAGGCCGCCGTTGAGGGTCGGCTGACCGCGCCGGAGCTGGAGACGCGGCTGCACCGCTGCTGGCGGGCACAGACGCTCGGGCAGCTTGACGCGCTGGTCATGGACCTTCCGGGCGGCGTGCTGGTGCACGGGCGCCGGCTCACCCCCACCCAGGCAGTGGCAGCCGGGCTGCTGGTGTTGACCGCGCCGGCGTGGTTCCCGCTGCTGCTGGTCGGCGTGCTGTTGTTTGCGGTCATGGCGGTCGCGCTCGGCCCCCACCTCTGGACCGTAGCTGAGGTTCTGGTGGCGCTGATGATCGCCACCTCGTTCTTCCGGGGTCGCGTCCGGCGGCGCCGCCGATTGCACTAAACCCCGCTTTACGGAGCGGTACCCTTTAGCCATGGTGACGCGCTCCTCACTCCGAGCTTCCGATTCGGACCGCGAGAGGGTCGCAGAGCGTTTGCGCCAGGCCACCACTGAGGGGCGTTTGCTCGCCCACGAGTTGGAGGAGCGACTGGCGCGCACCCTGCGCGCCCGTACCTACGGCGAGCTTGATGCGCTCGTCGCCGACTTGCCAAACGCACCGGCCCAGCCCCGTAAGAGCAGCCCTTTGGCGCTCGCGGCGGGACACCCGCTGATCGCCATCCTCGTGGTGGTCGGCGTCAGTCTGAGCGTCGCGGGCCTGCTCGCCGCCGCCGTGGCGCTAGTCGCCTCCGGCGCCTGGATCGCGCCGCTTGTCCTCGTTCTGGTCTTGCGCGCGCGAACCGACCGCCATTACCGGCGACTCGGGCCGCCACCCCCGGGACCCGGCCGCACGCACCCCGGGCGGTAGGATTTCCTCGCATGGAGGCGGGAGACCTGGATCTTGCCGGTGCTGAGCTGCGCAGTGACGCGCGGGACATCCCCGCCTTCGTCGCCGCACTCGCCACCCGGCTCGAGGACACCGTCCCGACCCTCGTCCAGGTCCAGCGCAAGCGCGCCGGCCTGCTCGGCGGCCCCAAGGTAGTGCGCCGGATCCAGCTGGCAGTCGGCGACTGGCAGTACACGCTCGACTGTGATGGCGCCAACACCGACTGCCGTCGCGCCAAGATCGTCCGCCAGATCGCCGTCAAGAACGAGACCCTGGAACTCAGTGACTGGGTCCGCTCCCTGAGTGACGCGCTCGTCTCCGCCGCGGCGATCGCCGCCGACGGTCGCCAGACGCTTGAGAACCTGCTGCTGTACTAGAGCGCCTCGCTCGGATCCGCTGTCCGTCGTATCGGGCATCAAGGTCTCCGCCGGGTGTTGTAGGCACGCAAGCCACGGACTCGCGAATTTATAACCCCAATTGGGGTTATAAAGGAGGTTAGAAAACCGCGAGCCTGATGCAGGCGGGTACAGGAACCTGTGGCTGATCGCAATCCCAGGCTCAGCGGCCGCCGACGACCCGCGCAAACGCGGCGTCCACCAGCGGCGCCGGCAGGAACGCCCGCAACGCCATCTGCGCACGGGCATCGACCCCGAGCGGGTAGCGCGCCCGGGGCCGCGTGGCGGTCAGCGCATGCTCGACGGCCTCACCTACCTTTGCCACCGGCGCCGTGCGCTTCTGGATCTCCGGGATCAGCTTGGCCATGCCCGCGAGTTGGGTGCCATACAGCTCGCGCTGCCCGGGCGCGAGGCCGGCCTCGGTCGCGGCCGCCGTGTCAGGTGCCTGGCGCCACAGGTCAGTGTCGATGCTGCCTGGCTCCACCACAGCGACCTTGATGCCCCACGGGCGCAGCTCCATCCGCAGCGAGTCGGCGATCGCCTCCAGCGCAAACTTTGAGGCGCTGTAGGCGCCCATCAGCGGGAACGGCACGCGGCCGCTGACCGAGCTCATCATCACGATCCGGCCCTTGGAGGCGCGCAAAAGCGGCAGCACCGCCTGGGTGACAGCGACTTGCCCGGTGACGTTGACCTCGAGCTGGTGGCGCAGGTCATCCAACGACACGGCCTCGATCGGGCCGGTGACCACGATCCCAGCGTTGTTCACCACGGCATCAAGCTGCTCCAACTGACCGACAGCGGCCGCAATCGAGTCGGCGTCGGTGATCTCCAGGCTCAGCGGCCGGATGCGCGCGTCGGCATCAACCAGTGACTCCCCGTCGGCGGCCTTGCGCACGCCGGCGTGGACCTGCCAGCCCCTGGCGGCCATGCGCAGCGCCACCTCGCGGCCGATCCCGCGACTCGCTCCGGTTACCAAGACGGATGCCACGATGTGAGGACCCTACACGTCGGCCCGCAGCCGAGGGTTGGAGAGTTTTACGGCCCCCAGCCGACCTGGCGCGCGACCCCTAGCGGACGGCTGATCACCGCGTAGAGTTTTACGGGTCGGGCCGCTAATCCGACCCGCCCAGTTCCAGCACCGCCAGGAACGCCTCCTGGGGCACCTCGACGGAGCCGACCTGCTTCATCTTCTTCTTGCCCTTCTTCTGCTGCTGGAGGAGCTTGCGCTTACGGCTGATGTCACCGCCATAGCACTTGGCGGTCACGTCCTTGCGGTAGGCCTTGATCGTCTCGCGGGCGACGATCTTCGCGCCGATCGCGGCTTGGATCGGCACGTCGTACTGCTGGCGCGGGATCTTGTCCTTGAGCTTCTCCGCGACGTTGCGGCCGAAGCTCTCGGCCTTGGTGCGGTGCACCAGCATCGCCAGCGCGTCAACCGGCTCGGAGGCAAGCAGCATGTCGAGCTTGACCAGGTCGGACTCGCGCAGGCCGATCAGGTCGTAGTCGAGTGAGGCGTAGCCGCGGGTGCGCGACTTCAGCTGGTCGAAAAAGTCCAGCACGATCTCGGCCAGCGGCAGGTTGTAGTGGAGCTGGACGCGCTCAGCCGACAGGTAGGTCATGCCGACGTGCTCGCCGCGACGGTCCTGGCAGAGCTCCATGATCGCGCCGACGTACTCCTTCGGCGACAGGATCGACGCGCGGATGAACGGCTCGCGGACCTCCGCCACCTTCTGCGCGGCGGGCATGTCGGCGGGGCTGTGCACCTCGACCACGTCACCGTTGGTCAGTGTGACCTCATATTCCACGCTAGGCATGGTGGTGAGCAGATCTAGGTTGTACTCGCGTTCGAGCCGGGCGCGCACGATGTCCATGTGCAACAGCCCGAGGAAGCCGATCCGGAACCCGAAGCCGATCGCGTCCGAGGTCTCGGGCTCCCAGGTCAGGGCCGCGTCGTTCAAGGACAGCTTCTCCAGCGCGTCGCGCAGGTCCGGGTACTGGTCCGTGTCCAGCGGGTAGAGGCCGCAGAAGACCATCGGCTTGACGTCCTTGTAGCCGGGCAGCGGCTCGCTCGCGGCCTTGCCGCGCACGCCGGAGGTGAGCGTGTCGCCGACGCGCAGCTTCGACACGTCCTTGATGCCGGTGATCAGGTACCCGACCTCGCCGGCGCCAAGCGAGTCGACAGCGACCATCGCCGGGGAGAAAAAGCCGATGTCATCGATCTCCGCTTCGGTCTCGGCGGCCATCGCGTGGATCGCATCGCCCTTGGTGAAGGTCCCGTCGACCACGCGGATGTAGGCGATCACCCCGCGGTATTGATCAAACTCCGAGTCGAAGATCAGCGCACGCGGCGGCGCGTCGGGATCCCCGCTGGGCGGTGGTACGCGCGCTATCAGCTCGTCCAGGACGTCGGTCACCCCGACCCCGGTCTTGGCGGAGATCCGCTTGACATCATCATCAGGCTCGCCGATCAGCTCGCTGATCTCGGCCGCGACCCGCTCCGGCTCCGCGCCCGGCAGATCGACCTTG
>JAFMRN010000346.1 GCA_017354065.1 Solirubrobacterales bacterium | reverse complement strand
GCAATTCGCTGATGCGATCAGCCGCGCCCTGCGCGCGGCCGAGCGCGTGAACCGCCATGCCGCGGACGATGATCACGTCACCCAGTTCGAGCTGCTGACCGCCGCCGCCTACTCGGAACTCGCGCGCCAGGGTGTTGACGCCGCGGTGATTGAGGCCGGTCTCGGCGGCCACTACGACGCGACCAACGTGATCCCGTCCAAGGTCACGGTGCTGACCAACGTCGGCCTTGAGCACACCCGCTGGCTGGGCCCGACCGTGGAGGCCATAGCCCGGGAGAAGCTGGACGTCCTGCAACCGGGCACGACGCTGATCCTCGGTCCCGGGATGCACCCGGACGCGGTCGCCGTCGGCCAACAGATCGCCGCCGAGCGAAACGCCGCGTTGGTCTTCGCCGGCGATGACCCTCACACGCACGTCGCCGCGATGGGCGGCTTCCAGCGGCGTAACTTCGCGGTCGCCCAGACCGCCGCCCAACAGTTCATGACAGCGCTGGGCGCCGGCGCGCTGGATCCCGTAGCGGTCTCAGCCGCCGGGGCTGACGTGCAGGTGCCCGGGCGCCTCCAGGCCGTAGATGAGAAGCCCCTGACATTGCTCGACGGCGCGCACAATCCGGACGGGATCAAGGCGGTGGCCGAGTCCCTGGACGAGCTTTCAAACAGCACAAAAGGCACACGGGTGGCCGTCGTCTCGATCCTCGACGACAAGGACGCGTCGGGGATGCTCGCCGCACTTGCCCCGCATTTCGATAAGTTCGTCTTTACGAGTAGTCATAATCCGAGGGCGCTACCACCACCAACGCTCGAATCGCTCATGCACCAATGCTCTGACACTCCAACCCAGAGCGTCCGCGACCCGCACGCGGCGCTGCAACGTGGACGTGAGCTGGCTGGCGGCAGTGGTCTGGTACTCGCCACCGGATCGATTTACCTGGTCGCACACCTGTTGAGGTCGCCCGGCGCAACAACGAGGCGACACGCGTCACGGATGTGAAGGCCGCACCGAACCAACCTGGACCAAGCCAAGGATGAGCCCGCCAGAACAACATCCACACCTGCGATTGTTGCCGGAAGAGCCCCACCGTCCGGAACATCCCAGTTTCCTGACGATGGTCGGGCTGGTGGCTATGAGCGTTGCCATCACGATCCTCGTGTTCTTCGGGATCGGCTACGCCTTTGGCCGACTGTTCCTCTGATTTAGACGCCCTAGCGGGCCGCTAGCAGGCTTTTTGTCTACAAGGGAGAATTTGGCAAGCACCATGCACCCGCCTATCGCTGTATTTGGTATTCACAACTCAACGGTCACGCTCGTGGTCGACCTGGTCATCCTGTTCCTGGTCGTCATCTGGCTGGCGCTGATCTACTGGACCTATGCGGATGCGCGGCGCCGGATCGACGATCCGATGCTGGTCGGCTGTGCCACTGCCGCGAGTTTGTTCCCGTATGTCGGCTCGATCATCTACATGATCGTGCGGCCGCCTGAATACCTCGACGATGTGGCCGACCGTGAGCTGTCAATCCGTGCCTCAGAGGCACAGTTGACCCAGTCCGGACAGGAACCGTGCCCGCACTGTGAGCGTCCCGTCCAGAGTGACTTTCTGCGCTGCCCCCACTGCCTGCGCAAGCTGCGCGAGGCCTGTGGCGGTTGTGGCAAGCCGCTGAACAGTGACTGGCGGATCTGCCCTTACTGTGAGACCGAGGTTCCGGGTGTGACCCCGCCGCGCCGGCGCCGGCGCCGTGAGGGACCCGCCCAGGGCGGAGGACAAGCGCCCCAAGCCGGACAGGGCGGTCAGCAGGGAGCGACCCCGACCAACCGTCAGGGCGGGAACCGCGGCTCCCAGGGCAGTCCTGAGCGTCCTGCGCAGGGCGCGAGCGTCCGCTGATCTGATATCCAGCAGGTTTCTGAAGCAACCCGTGTAAGAAACCTGAAAGGACACGCCTGATGGCGCGCACCCTCATCCTCGTCAAGCCGGACGCTTTTTCCAAGAACCTGACCGGCGAGATCCTCGCTCGCTTTGAGCGCAAGGGCTTGAAGATCGCCGCTCTGGAGCGTCAGCAGCTGACGCGCGCTACGGCGGAGCAGCACTACGCCGAGCACAAGGACAAGCCGTTCTTCGGCGAGCTGGTCGAGTTCATCACCTCGGGCCCGCTCGTGGCCGCCGTGCTGGAGGGTGACGAGAACACCGTCAAGGCCGCGCGTCAGGTGATCGGCGCGACCAACCCGCTGGAGGCCGCGCCCGGTTCGATCCGCGGCGACTTCGCGCTCAGCATCGGTGAAAACCTGGTCCACGGCTCGGACTCGGACGAGTCGGCCGAGCGTGAGGCCAAGCTGTTTTTCCCGAACCTCTGAGCCCAAGCACGTTGATCCTCGCTTCAGGATCGCCGCAACGGCGCGCGATCCTGGAGCAGTTGGGCCTAAAGTTTCAGGTAGTGGTATCCGACGCTGAGGAGCTCGTGTCCGGCCCGCCGGCGGAGGTGGCCGCCGAGAACGCTTACCGCAAAGCTGCGGACGTCGTTGCG
>JAFMRN010000127.1 GCA_017354065.1 Solirubrobacterales bacterium | reverse complement strand
CGCGGAGCCCGGCGCCGGCGCGGTGCCGTTCTCGGGCCGGACCGCGACGCGCTGGCCGAGCACGGCGACCTCACCGTAATCGCCGATGCGACCCGGAACACGGTTCATCGCGCCGACGAACTCGGCGACAAAGCCGGTCGCGGGCGTCCGGTAGACGTTCTCGGGTGTGTCGATCTGCTCCAGGCGGCCGGCGTTCATCACCCCCACGCGGTCGGCCAGCGACAACGCCTCTGACTGGTCATGGGTGACGAACAGCGTGGTGATGCCGAGGCGCTTCTGCAGCTGGCGGATCTCACCGCGGAGCTGCACGCGGACGCGCGCGTCCAGCGCCGACAGGGGCTCGTCGAGGAGCAGCACCTGGGGTTCGATCGCCAGCGCCCGGGCGATCGCGACACGCTGCTGCTGCCCGCCGGAGAGCTGGTGGGCGTAGCGCCCGCCGGAGCCGGCCAGGCCGACCAGCTCCAGCAGCTCCTCGGCGCGCTTCTGCCGCGCGGCACGCGTGACCTTGCGCATCCGCAGCCCGAAAGCGATGTTGTCGCGCACGGTCATGTTCGGGAACAGGCTGTAGGCCTGGAAGACCATGCCCATGTCCCGCTGGTGGGCGGGCACGCGCGTGTAGTCCTGATCACCGACGGTGACCGTACCCGCGTCGGGGCGGTCCAGGCCGCCGAGGATCCGCAACGCGGTGGTCTTGCCACAGCCGGACGGGCCGAGCAGGGCGACCAGCTCACCGGGCTGGAGCTCCAGGTCGAGGCCGGCCAGCGCGGTGACCGATCCATACCGCCGGCTCAGAGAGCGGAGCGCGACAAGTGACATCCGTCAACTTTAGATCAGCGCTGACCCAGCTGCCGGCGAAGGATCGTGGAGAGCCGCTCAATCAACATAACCGCGACGACCAGCACGATGATGTAGGTAGTTACCTGCTTGAACTGGTAGGTCTGCAGCGAGCTGTCGATCAACTGGCCGATGCCGCCGCCGCCCACGGCCCCGAGCGTCACAGCCGAGCGGAAGTTGGAATCGAGGCGGTACAACGTCAACCCAGTCAGGGTGGACCGCACCCCCGGCAGCACCGCGTGCAGAAACGTCTGAATCCTGCCGGCACCGGCCACGTGCAGCGCATCGACCGGGGTCATGTCCATCTCCTCCACCGCCTCGGCGAACAGCTTGCCCTTGACGCCGAGGCCGTGCAGCGTCAACGCGAGCACGGAGGAGAACGGTGAGAAACCCATCACGACGTTGAACATCAACAGCATGATCAGCTCCGGGATCGAGCGCAGCACCGCGAGGATCAGTCGCGTCAGCTCATACACCAGCCGCCCCGGCGCGATGTTCCGTGCGCTCAGCGGCAGCACCAGGAGTGAGAGGACGCCCCCCAGCACGATCGACAGGGCCGCGATCGCGAGCGTCGTGACCGCCGCCTTGACGCTCTGCCAGAGCACGCCGCCGGCCGGCGGGACCGAGCTTGGGATCGCCCAGCTGAACAAGCCGTTCTTGGCGAACAGGCCGTTGATCAGCGCCGGGATCGACGCGCCGGTGTCGAACCACGAAAAGACCAGCACCCCCACGAGCACCAGTAGCGCCAGGCGCCAGCCCCAACGCCGCCGTCGTGACACCGCGGGCTTAGGGGGCAGCAGTGAGGCGGCTGTGCTCGACATCAGTTCGCATCCCCCTGCTCGTCCTCATAGAGCGCCGCGATCTCGGCTGAGGACGTGTCTCGCGCCGGGCGGTCGAATGCCACCTCGCCAGACCGCATGCCAACGATCCGGTCGGAGTGACGGACGGCCAGATCGGGCTGGTGGAGGACGGTGAGCACACCCAGGCCATCCTCGTGCGCCACATCCGCCAGGAGCGCGAGCACCTCCTCCGCGGCACGCGGATCGAGCGCCGACACCGGCTCATCAGCGAGGATCACCGAGGCCCTCTGGGTGTAGGCGCGCGCGACAGCGACCCGCTGAGCCTGCCCGCCAGACAGCGTCCCGGCCCGCTGCCAAGCCTTGTCCAGCAGTCCGACACGCTCCAGCCCGCACGCCGCGAGCTCCTTCACCTCCGCCGGGAACGTACGGGAGTGGAGTGACTCCGCCAATCCCATCCGTCCCAGCGCACCGTGGCAGACGTTGTCGAAAGCTGAACGTCCTGCCACCAGCGCGACCCGCTGAAAGATCACGGCAGCTTCACGCCGGGCGCGCCGCAGCTCACCGCCAGACAGTGCCGTGAGGTCCTTGCCCTGTAAGAGTGCGTGGCCGGCGTCCGGATCGGTCAGCCTGATCGCGCAGCGCAGCAACGTGGACTTACCCGAGCCGTTGGCACCCAACACGGTCAGCAACTCGCCGGCGCGCAGCTCCAGGTCGACTCCCTTCAGGACCTCGTTGGGACCGAACGACTTACGCATGCCGGAGATGACCAGCGGGGCGTCCGAGCCTCGCGGCCGTGACCCCGCCGCGGCCGATGGCTGTTCGGAAGCCAGCTTGGCCGTCATCCGCCAGCGCTAACCAAGCTCGGCGGTCGTCAGATTCACAGACTTGGCGACGCCACGGACCTGGTTGTAGAGCGCGTCGGTGGCAGGGACCAGCTTGCCGGTGTTGTTGGTTCCGAGCTCGGAGTCGGCCGATTTCAGGTCCGCAGCGCTGAGACTCAGCAGTACCTTCGTCAGCTTCGCCCTGAACGCCTGTGACAGATCACCGCGTACGCAGATCGGATCGTTGACGATCTTGGTGGACTTCCAGACCTCGCGGTAGTCCTTCGGATTAAACGTGTGGCTGGCGATCGCCGTGGACTCCGCCTGGCTGTTGACCTCCGCGAGATCCACCTTGCCGTGTGTCAGCGCCAGCACCGATGCCGGGTGACCGCCCGTCTGGACGACCTTCGGCCCGCCGGCGCAGGTCAGGTTCGCGGCCGTGCACTTGTAACCGGCCTTGATCAAGGCCGACAGCGGATACAGGCCACCGGACGTGGACGTGGCGCTGGACAGGCCGACGGTCTTGGAGGAGATCCCCTTGAGGCTCTTGATCGGCGAGCTCTTGGCGGTCCACAGGCCGGCCGTGTACATGTCCGGTTTCCCGTTTTTGTCGCCGAACACCGCGACCGGCTGGGCGTTGGCGATCTGGTGCGCCAGAACGTAGCCGAGCGGCCCGAACTCGCCCATCTCGATCTTGCCTGCCTTCATCGCGTTGATCTCGGCCACGTAGGAGTCAGACACGATCAGCTGAACCTTGCAGCCCAGCTTGGTGCTGATCTTGTTGGAGATCGACTGATAGGCCTTCGTCAGGTTCGCCGCGGAGTCATAGGGCTCGACCGCGAAGCGCACCGGGTTGTTGGGGCAGGCCCCGGACTTCGTGCTGGCACTCGAGCTGGACCCACAGGCGGCGATTCCGCCCCCTGCCAGCGTCACTGTCACGGCCGCAATGACAGCCTGGCCAAAAGATCTTTTCAACGTTCCTCCTCCAGAAGGGGAATCGGGGTCACGCCGGAGCGCGCAGCGGCCTTCGAGGCAGACGGCTACGGTCCCGACTGGCGCCAAGCTAAAGGCACGCTGAGCAGACCTTGTTACCCAGCTGTGAACGCCGAGTTGTTTATACGTTTACGCACCTAAACCCACCACTTGTATAGATACCTTTACTCATGAACGGACCGCTTCTCATTGCCCATCGCGGCACCCACGACCCCGAGCGGGAGAACACCCTGGCGGCCTTCCAAGCCGCGGTGGAGGCCGGCGCGGATTACGTGGAGATGGATGTACGCCGGACCAAGGACGACCGCCTGGTGGTCTTCCACGACGCCGAGGTCGCCAAGACGCCGATCTCCAAGCTGACCCACGCCGAGCTGATCGAGGCCTCAAAGACCCAGGTGCCGGAGCTGGAGGAGGTCCTGGCCTGGGGCAAGGGCACCCACCTCGGCCTGGACGTCGAGCTGAAGGAGCACGGCTACGTCGAGCGCGTGATCCCGCTGCTGGAGGGTTACGCGGAGGGCGACAACAAGCTGTTTGTCAGCTCGTTCCAGGATCCGGTGGTCCACCAGCTCTCAGAGCTCGCGCCGCACCTGAAGACCGGGCTGCTGTTCTCGATGACGACGCTGGGCGCACTGCGGCGGATCCGCGAGACCAGCGCCGATGTCGCGATCCTGGAGATGAAGCTGTGCAAGGAGGCGGTCGTCGCCGAGCTGGCTGAGGCCGGGATCGAGACCTGGGTCTGGGACTTCTTCCCGGCGCGATCAGCCCACGCGCCGTGGCTCGAGGACGCACGGATTGACGCGTTCATCACCGACGACATCCCGGGGATCCGTGCGAAGCTAGCCCGATGAACTTCGCCACACAGGTAGTCGACCGCTTCCACCCCGGGCGCCTGGCGCTGGTCGAGCTCGCCCGGGACGGCAGCCGGCGCGAGTGGACCTTCGCGGATATCACCGCCGCCTCCCACGCGCTGGCCGCCGAGCTGACACGCGCAGGCGTAAGTCGCGGCGATGTGGTGATGACGCTGATCGGCAACCGTCCCGAGTGGGTGATCACACTGGTGGCCTGCTGGCGTGCCGGGTTCGTGGCGCTGCCCTGCAACGAGCAGCTGCGCGCCAAGGACCTCGCCGAGCGACTGACGCAAGCCCAGCCGAAGGCGATCGTCGTCGACGAGCGGAACCTGAGGGAGCTGCAAGCCGCGGGCCCGGACGCGAGCATCGTTGTCCTGACGGCGCCCTTTCACGGCGATCTTGAGCCCAAAGCCAAGATCGCCGCCGCAGAGCTAGGACCGACCGACCCCGCGCTGATCACCTTCACCTCGGGCACCACCGGCAGCGCCAAGGGCATCGTCCACGGCCAGCGCTACCTGTTCGGGCAGGCACTGCAGGCCGAGCACTGGCTCGGCCCGCGCCCCGGTGACCTGGTCTGGTGCACGGCCGCGAGCGGCTGGTCCAAGTCGGCGCGCAACAGCTTCATCGCGCCGTGGCTCGCCGGCGCGCCCGCGCTGCTCCATGACGGGCGCTTCGACCCGCAGGAGCGGCTCGAGATCCTCGCGCGTGAGCGCGTCAACGTGCTGTGCATGGCGCCGACCGAGTACCGCGTGATCGCGAAGCGCGCGACCCTCAGACGACTGCCCGATCTGCACAGCCTGGTCGCCGCCGGTGAGGCGCTGAACCCCGAGGTGCTGCGCGCCTGGCATGAGACGACCGGGCTGACCGTGCGCGACGGTTACGGCCAAACCGAGACCGGACAGCTGACGGCGAACATCGACGGGGTCCCCGGCTCGATGGGCAAGCCGCTGCCGGGCGTCGCGCTGGAGGTCGATGACGGCGAGCTGGTGCTGACCCGCCCCGTTAGCGATCCGACCTTCTTCGTCGGCTATCTGGATGGGACTCCGGCACCGGTTAACCAGCCCTGGCGCACCGGTGACCGCGTCCGCCAGAACCAGGACGGCTACCTGTTCTTCGAGGGCCGCGCGGACGACGTGATCATCTCCTCCGGTTATCGGATCGGCCCGTTCGAGGTTGAGTCCGCGCTGGTCTCACACCCCGCGGTCGCGGAGGCAGCCGCGGTCGCCGCCCCGGATGCGGAGCGCGGCGCGGTCGTCCGCGCGGTGGTGGTGCTGCGCGACGGCCACGCGCCCTCGGAGACGCTCGCGAGCGAGCTCCAGGACCACGTCAAGGGCCAGACCGCGCCGTACAAGTATCCGCGGATCGTCGAGTTCGCAACCGACTTGCCGAAGACCACCTCGGGCAAGGTCCAGCGCGCCCTGCTGCGCTCGCGATGATCATCGGGATCCCGACCTACGCCGAGCGCGTCCGGCACGGACCCTGGGATGAGCCCTGTGCCCTGCTGCCGCTGGCCTACGTCGACGCGGTCCAGCGTGCGGGCGCGACAGCGCTGCTGGTGCCGCCGACCCGCGACCCCGACCCGGTGCTCGAGCGGATCGACGGCCTGATCCTGAGCGGCGGCGTAGACGTCGACCCGGCGCTGTATGGCGCCACGCCGGGTCCGGGCACCGACCCGCCCTCACCCGCGCGTGATGCCAGCGAGCTTGCCCTGACGCGTGCGGCGCTGTCCCGCGGGATGCCGGTGCTGGCGATCTGCCGCGGCGCCCAGCTACTGAACGTGGCGCTCGGCGGGACGCTGTGCCAGCACCTGCCCGATGGCGAGCACCGCCGGGTTCCCGGAGAGTTCAACCCGCACACCGCGGAGCTGACAGCTGGGTCTTTGGCGGCCCGAACGGCGGGGGGCGAGCACGTGCGCGTCCTCTCACACCACCATCAGGCGATTTCTGAGCTCGGGGCCGGGCTCGTGGTCAGCGGCCGGGCTTCAGATGGGACGATCGAGGCAGTCGAGGACCCGTCCCGGGAGTTCCTGCTGGGCGTGCAGTGGCACCCCGAGGTAGATCCCAACAGCCCGGTGATCGCGCGCTTCGTGTCAGTGATAGCCGGCGGCTGACAGCGCTTGGCTGACCGCTTCGGCGTGGTCCTTGCCGCGCGTCTCCAGCACGAGTTGGACCAGCGTCTCGCGCACGTGCAGGTTCATGCCCTCACGGATGTGCTGAACGTCGAGCAGGTTCGCGCCGGCGTCGGCCACCACGGCCAGCATCCCCGCCAGCGCGCCGGGCGTGTCGGGCAGATGGACCTGGGTGACCAGGCGCCGCCCGGCCTCGGTCTCATGCCGGCGCGTGATCTGGGCCAGCAGGCCGGCGTCGACGTTGCCGCCGGACAGCACGATCGCCGTGGTGCCGGTAATCGCTTTGAGCTGATTACCGGCAAGCTGGCCTGCCAAGGCCGCCGCGACGCCGACCGCGCCCGCACCCTCGACCACGAGCTTGGCGCGCTCGAGCATGAACACCATCGCTTCGGCGACCTGGTCCTCGGATACCACCAGCACGTCGTCGACCCAGCGG
>JAFMRN010000126.1 GCA_017354065.1 Solirubrobacterales bacterium | reverse complement strand
CACCCTGGTCGCAGAGATCAGGACGGTGCACCACCGCGCCACGGCATGGGTGTCCGGGCCGGGCGGTGGCAGCAAATCGCCAGCCATCCCAATCCCGCGCGCGAGGGAACCCGAATCGAGCCGGAAGCTCGATCCCCAGCCGAGCAGATCCGCGCGCGTCAACCTCGCAGTTCAAGCCCCACGGGCTCCCAACGTGCGCGACGACTCTTTGCCGGGCCGGACGCCCGGCCACCATCTCCGCGCGCGAGACAACGGCGCCGAGCACCACCAGCCCAACCCTTCATTGCCAGGAATCGACTCGCTGGCCGAGAAGCCGCCAGCCACTCGCAGCATCCGGAACGAATGCGCACCCACAGCGACGCACACCTTCCCGTCGATTTGGTACCCGCGAGTGGTACCCGCAGCCACCACAGCCCGATGCTCCACAACAAAAACCGCCCGCTCTGCAGGCAGTTCGTAAACGGGAGCGACGGGACTCGAACCCGCGACCTCCGGCGTGACAGGCCGGCGCTCTAACCAACTGAGCTACGCCCCCCTTAGGGGGACCACGAGTATAGGCCGCCGCGCAGCAAGGCTCAGGTCCAGCTGAGCCACCCCAGATCAAGGCCGGCATCAGGCCCGATAAAAAATTTCTCATCAGGCCGCAACTTTTGAGTCGCCCGTGTTCTTGTAAGGGCGGATCGAACTTCTGCCGAGGGTCGCGTTCCAAACCCGGCCGTGGGATGTGACCGCAGCAGAAGCACCAGATAGAGACCATGGACGCGGTCTCTATCTGGCCTTTATACAGGCGACGGGTGGGCAGGGATGCCCGACAACCCACGAGCTCAGCCGAACGCTGGGCCCGCCTAGGACAGGGCAGTCGCTCCGGTGGCAAAGGGAAGCTATCGGGGCGGCCGGCCCGTGTCCGGAGGGCAGCCCGCCGGTGCCCCTCAGAGGCCCGCCCATCTCGCAAACAGCAGGCCCGCGTCCTTAGCGCGAAACCGCGCATGGCACGAGCGAGCCACCGCGACCAAACCGGGTCTCGCGCAGCACAGCGCACCCTTCACAGCCTGTTGACAGCCTTTTCCCAGTCCGATAACGGCTTCAGATCGGAAAGCCGCTGTCCTTCTGGTGATGCCGGTCCGCCTACCCCGGGTACCGCGGTTCTCCCCGGCGATCCTCGCGCTGATCCTGCTGCTTGCGTGGCTCGCACTCGCACCGCGCACCCCGGATCTCGCCGCCGCCGTGTACCGCGCGTTGCTGTTCGCGCGTGACGGCCTGCAGCTCTATGACACCAACTGGTTCGGGGGCTTCCAGCTGCCCGGCTACTCGCTGCTGTTCCCGCCACTGGCCGGTCTGATCGGCGTCCGCCTGACGGGGGTCCTGGCCGCGGCGTGCTCGACATTCCTGCTCCAGCGCGTGCTCGCACGCCACTTCGGACCGCTGGCCGTCACCACGCGGATGCTCTGCGCGCTGGGACCGCTGGCGGACCTGATCATCGGCCGACTGTCCTTTTCGCTCGGCGTCAGCTTCGCGCTGGCGGCACTGCTCGCGTTCCAGTACCAGCGCCCTCGCGCCGCCACCGTCGCCGCCGCGCTGAGCGCCGTTTCCAGCCCCATCACCGGGCTGTTCCTGGTGCTGGCACTGACCGCCCACTGGCTCGCGGATCCCCGGCGACGCGAACCGCTGATGATCGCGGCGGTCACCTTCCTGATCGTCGGCGCGCTGGCTGTGGCGTTCCCGGCAGGCGGCCATGAACCGTGCTCAATCGGGACGCTGGCATCGGTCGTGATCTACTCGGGCGCCTTCGCCTACGTCCTCTCTCCTCAGGAACGGACGCTGCGAATCGCCGCCGGGCTGTATGCGCTGGCCGGGCTCGCAAGCTTCCTGTTGCCCACGCCGATGGGCGGCAACATCAGTCGCCTCGGCCCCGAGTGCGCCCCCGCGCTCCTGTTGGCCGCCCACGCCGCGGGACGCACCAGGATCAGCCGACGCTGGCTGATCGCGCTGTTTGCGCTGTTTTTCGGCTGGCAGTGGTTCGCGCCGGTTCGCGAGCTCACCAAGTTCAACGACCCGTCCTATAAGGCCGGCTTCTACCAGCCCCTGGTCAGCGCGCTGCGAGCACGGACGCGCGGGCCGGTCCGCGTCGAGGTGCCGTTCACGCGCAGCCACTGGGAGGCGGTGTACCTCGGCGAGCGTGTCGAGCTGGCTCGCGGCTGGGAGACCCAGCTGGATACCCGCTATGACCAGCTGTTCTTCAAGGCGAACCTGAGCTCCAGCGCCTACCGCCACTGGCTCGAAACCAACGCGGTCAGCTATGTAGCCCTGCCCCGCGTGCCGATGGACCCCGCGGGTACCCGTGAGGCTCGCCTGATCGCCAGAAACCCCGGTTACCTGCGGCCGGTCTGGCACAACAGCCAATGGCAGCTGTTCCGCGTGCTCTCCGCGACACCGCTGGCCGGAACCCGCAACTTCACCACGTTCGGTTCCGGCGGGTTCTCGCTGCACGTCAGCCGGCCCGGCACGACCGTGATCCGGCTGCACTGGACCTCGTACTGGTCGGTGCAAGGTCAGGCGTGTGTGGCCCCCACGCCGAGCGGCTGGACAGCTGTGTCGGCCAGCGCGCCGGGCACGGTCAAGGTCAGGAGCGACCTCAGTGTCGCGGGACTCCTCGGAACTACAAGGCGGTGTGGCCATGGTGCCTGAGCTGGCAAGTACCGGACCTGAAATGGCAAGTAACGGACGAAAACCCGAGCGCAGCTGGTTCACCCGCAGGCGTGAGCTCGCCATCCTCGGCATGGTGCTCGCCGCCGGGGTCGTCCTGCTCGGCCGCCACATCACCTCGTGGTCCACGGACTTTGACGAGCAGGTCTATCTGGCCAGCGGCGACCTGCTGCGCCACGGCTTCAAGCTCGGCAACCAGGTGTTCGCCTCCCAGCCGCCGCTGTTCTACAGCCTGCTCCGTGGTGCCGAGATCGTCACAGGCGGCAGCGCCACGCTGCTCCGCGTCGTCACCGTGATCCTGACCCTCGCTGGCGCGACGGCCGCATGGGCGATCGTGCGCTCCCGCGCCGGCCGCCCCGCCGCACTGGCCGCAGCGGCCCTGGTGATCGCCGCCCCAGGCGTGATCAACGGCGCCGGCGTCGTCAGCGCCGACATCCCGTCGGTCACGCTGGGAACGCTCGCCCTCCTGGCAACCCAGCGCGCCTGTCGACTGCCCCGCTGGGCCCCGCTCGCCGGGGCGCTGCTGGCAGCGGCGGTAATGATCAAGCTGCTGGCAGTCCCCTTCGTCCCGGCGATCATCGCCCTGGCCTGGATGCGGCGCCCTCCGCGCTCGAGCATCGTCGCCTTCGGCGCCGGCTTCCTGGCCGTAGTGGCAATTCTCGGGATCGCCTATCTGGGCGTGCTGGGCCCACTCTGGCAGGGCGTGATCGGCCTGCACATGACCGCGCGCAACGTCAAGATCGGCTTCTATTCCAACGCGCCCACCTTTCAGGCGGTCGCGCTTGTTGTGCTGGGTTACCTGGGCCTGTTCGCGATCCTCGCTGCGGGGCTCGCCGATTGGCAGCGCGGTGGTGTCCGCGCCTGGGTGAGCGCGCGGCTCGACCTGCTCGTTCTGCTGATCGACGGCATCGCCTTCTGCGCCCTCCAGCGCCCGGTCCAAGCCCACCAACTGGTGATCATCGGCTGGCCTCTGGCGATGCTTGCCGCCACGTGTGTACCTCGGCGCATTGAGCGCGGCCCGGCTATCGCCCTGGCGGCGGTCGGGGTCGCGTTACTGACGCCGATGGCGGTCGCAGGACGCCCGGTGGAGTCGAAGTCACAACGAAGCTCATTGCTCAGCGCCGCCGCCCTGGTGGCCGCTCACACCAAGCCCAACGACCAGATCGTGTCCGACCTGCCGGAGGTGACACTGCTCGCCGGCCGCGTCCCGGCGCCGATGACCGTGGACCCCTCTTATGTCCGCATCGAATCCGGTCAGCTGTCCGCCGCACTGATCCGCAAAGCGGCACTCCAGGCGGATGCCGTCGTGGTGGGACGCTCCTTCAAACTCGTTCCAGGAATCACCCCGATGCTGAGCCGACTGTTCCGCCGTCACGACAGCGTCGACGGCGTGACCGTGTGGACCGCTCCGCGTCATGCCGCTAGCAGTCCGACGCGCCCGCCGCGACACAGCGCGCACGCTGCCGGGTCATAGTCGGCCTCCATCTGCGCCAGCCGGTCAGCGATGTCAGCGAACCATCCGTTCACATAGCGGCCGATCACGACCGCCGCCACAATTGCCGCGCCCGCGCGCTTCAGCGTCGTCGCCGCCGACTGGGCGGCCGCACCCGTCGTCCACACATCGTCGATCAAAAGCACGTTGGCCGCGTCGAGATTGGTGCTCGCCTGGAAGCGGTCCGCGTCGTAGCGATGTGGCGGCGCGGGCGGGTTGGTGGCCAGCAACACGCGCTGGTGACGCCCCGCCGTCTCGGGCACCAGTTGCCCGACAATCCGACGCAGCGGATGACGGTGATCCCTGATCGCGTCAGCAGAGGGCACGGTCGTGACCAGATCGAAACGCTCAACGCCCGCCGCGCGCGCGATACACCGCTCATGCGCCGCCAGAAACCGGCTGAGGATGCGCGCCAACCCGAGCGTTACCGGTGGCACTGACGGGTCGGCCGCGCGCTTGTAGTCGGCCAGTTCCCGGTGCAAGCGGCCACCGCGGGGCGCGTAGGAGATCGGCGTGATCGCATCGAGGCTTGAGCGGTTTTGACCGCACGCGCGACAGCGCCCCGCCTCATTTGGCATGAAGTTGAAGCAGTCCGGGCAGACCCCGCGCCCCGAGCAGGGAGTGATCAGGTAGGGCTCAGAGCGCATCGATCAGTTCCTGCCCGTTGGTGATCACGCGGACACCGGCCTTTGAGGCCAGTGTCCGCGCCCACGCTTGGCGCAGCAGCGGGACGAACAGCAACAGCGGCCGGCCCTGGGCGAGCGCGTGCCGAGCTTGGATTCGCGCACCGCTGCGCTCGCCCGCCTCCACTATCACCGTCGCGGCGCTCAGCGCCGACATCACGGCGTTCCGCAGCGGGAAGGTCTCACGTGTCGGTGGCTGCGCCGGAGGAAACTGCGACACGGTCACGTGCACCGCCTCCTGCAGCCGGCTGTTGGCCGGCGGGTAACTGTGATCGTGGCCGTTGCCGAGCACCGCGACAGTGCGTCCGCCTTGCTGGAGCGCTGTTCTGTGCGCGACCGTGTCGATCCCGGCAGCCAGGCCCGAGACAACCGTGATGCCGGCCTGGACCAACGCGGCCGTCAGCATCTCGGCGCTCTCCAGTCCCTGCCTCGTTGGCCGGCGGGTACCGATCACCGCGACGCCGTCGTCGTCGGCCAGCTCGCCAGAGATGAAGATCAGCGCCGGCCTGTCGGCCACGCGGCTCAGGTGGGGCGGGTGCCGGTTGTAGGGGAGAGCCGCTATCCCGCGGCCGCGCCACTCCTCCAGACGGGCAGCTGCCTGTGCCTCACGTTCGCCTGCGAACAGGCCGTGGCGCTGCTCCAGCAGTGCGCGTGCGCCGCCGGCGCTCCGGACATCATGAGCAGTCGGGTACCTAGTTGGTGGAAGGTCCTGGATCAGCGCCAACAGCGCTGAAGACTCGTCCTCGCGGTCTACTCGGACTGATCCGCTTCGGGCTTGGCCTCGGGTTGGGAGGCAACTGCCACCTGCTCGGCGTGTGCCGCGGCGGCTTCTGCGTGCTCGGCCGGAATCGGCTCGATCGTCTCGGCCACTTCGGCTGAGACCGTGGGGGCTACGCGCGTCCGGGCGGGCTCGGGCAGATCGACGCTGACGTCGTTGAGCATCGCGTCCGCCTCCTCCTGGACTCCCGACATCGCCGAGCGGAAGCTGCGCAGCCCACTCCCCAGAGCGCGACCAACCTCCGGCATGCGCTTGGGACCCAGCACCAGCAGCGCGGCCGCAAGGATCAAGACCAGGTGGACCGGGTTTAGAAGATCGCCGATCACAACGCCAAACCTTACCCCAGAGGGCGAACCCGCGTTTGAATTCCATGCTTTAGTAGAGGATTCAGCGAGCGGTTTTGACCCCCCTCTGGCTGAAACTTTTATCTGGGGCGGTTCACCGATACGCATCCCGGCGATGCGCGACGCTGAGGATCACCACTATCAGCCGGTCATCCTCGATTGTGTAGATGACTCGCCAGTCCCCCACTCGAAGGCGCCAGCCAGGACGACCGGTTAGCGGCCGCGCGGCCGGCGGGCGCGGGTCCTCGGCCAGCAGTGTGATGACTCCTTGGATGCGTCGGGCTACTGGCGGATCAAGCTTCCGGAGCTGGCGGGCCGCAGCCGGTCGGACCTCAATCCGATAGGCCACGCCAAGTCAGTCCCAGCCGAGATCCGCTTTGACCTGTTCCCAAGGTATGTTCTCGCCCGCCTCGGCCATCGCGGCGTCGAAGGCCACCACATCCTCAGCGTCCTCCAGAGCGCTCATCAGCTCCTCGTAACGCTCCGGGCTGACAAGTACCGCAACAGGCTTCCCGTATCGCGCGAGCGTCATGGCTTCGGTTTGAGCCCGCTCGATCACGGCTGGAAGCTGTTGGCGAGCCTCGCTGACATCGATCGTCGCCATACAGGCAATCGTACAACACGGGTGAAGTGTTGTACGATGGTTCGCGCTGCCTCACCCATGGCGCTTGGCACCGGATTTGGAGGACTTCTTCGTGTCCGTTGGGGTCGCCTTGCCGAAGGTCACGACGACGCTGGGACTGTGGTTCGCCTCAAACGGGAAGTCCGTTTCGTTTGAATTGGTGCCGTGAATCATACGGTGGCCTGTTTGGCGTATCGTCCGGCTGGTGAGTGAGCGTAGCCGCGGGTTGGATGGGTATGTGCGGGTCAG
>JAFMRN010000345.1 GCA_017354065.1 Solirubrobacterales bacterium | reverse complement strand
CAACAGCCCGGTCCGGTTGCTGGCGCTCACTATGCTGCTGGCGGCCGCGTTGAGCGCATTGATCACTCCCAACGGGTCAGTGGCGGCCCTCATGCCGATGGTCGTCGTTTTGGGAGTTCGACTGGAGCGGTCGCCCTCGCTCTTGCTGATGCCGCTCGCATTTGGGGCTCACGCCGGATCGTTGCTGTTGCTCACGGGCACCGGCATCAACGTGATCGTGTCGGAAGCGGCGGCCGACGCTGGACTGGGCTCGTTCGGCTTCTTCGAGTTCGCGCTCGTCGGCATACCGCTGGTGCTGGGCTCGGTCGCCATCGTCGTGCTACTTGGCGATCGGTTGTTGCCCAGGCGCACGCCGCAGTCCATTCCCCCGAACCTTGGCGACTACGCGCGGACGATGGTCAAGCACTACCACCTGCCCGGTGGTGTTGCGCGGCTGCGGGTGGAGCATGGCTCACCGCTGGTCGGCACACGTCGTTCAGCGCTGGACCTCGCGGGGTATCCGAATATGGAGATGGTCGGCATCTACGCCGACGGAGGCGGCGAAGCGACTGACGGGGCCTTTCAGCCGAATGACGTGCTCGTGGTTCGAGGCACCACCGCCAGTATCAGTCGGCTCGCCGAGATGCAGGCCCTCGCCCCATATACGGAGCCTACGGCGATCGACGGTGACGGACAAGCAGATTGGGCTGACTCGCTGCTGAGCGACCAGGTCGGCGTGGCCGAGCTGATAATTCCGCCACGCTCGGCGGCGATCGGCATGCGGGTGTTTCCCGGGATGACGGCCAGCAAAAGGGATCTGCTGATCCTTGCCATCCAGCGTGGGGGCGAGACGCTGCCTGCACGCGAAACCGTGCTGGCGGCCGGTGACGCGCTGTTAGTGCAGGGCACCTGGGAGGCCCTCGAAGCAAACCAGGACCATGCCGATGTCCTGGTCGTCGATTCGCCAGACGTCGTGCGCCGCCAGGCAGCGCCGATGGGTCCGGGCGCCGCGCCGACTATCGGTGTGCTGATGGTCATGGTGGTGGTGCTGGCCAGCGGCCTGGTGCCGGCCGCCATTGGCACGTTGGTGGCTGCCTGCGCGCTCATCGTGCTCGGCGTGCTCAATCCCAATCAGGCCTATCGCGCAATTTCGTGGGATACGATCCTGCTTGTCGGCGGCATGATTCCGCTGTCTCATGCGCTGCAGTCCTCCGGCGCGGCGGAACTCATCGCCCAGGCGCTGGTCGGCGCGGTGGGCTATGCCGGGCCGTACCCGCTGTTGCTGGGATTGATCCTGATCACCGCGGTGCTGGGGCAGTTGATCAGCAATACGGCCACCGCGCTGGTGGTGATTCCGATTGCGGTGTCGGCCGCCGGGGCCTTTGGCGTGTCCGGCCGGCCGGTGCTCATGGTCGTCAATGTGATGTCCGCCGCCGCGTTTCTGACGCCGGTGGCCATGCCGGCGAATATGATGATCATGGGCCCAGGCGGGTATCGGTTCAATGACTACTGGAAGTTAGGCCTGCCGATGCTGGTCTGGTTTGCCCTCATCGCCCTGGTGTGGGTGCCGATTATCTGGCGCTTCTAATACGAGGAGTCAGAACTCAGACATCAGAAGTCAGCTGAGTTCTGACCTCTGACTTCTGACATCTTGGCTAGCGCCTGGTCCACCCGTGCTGATTGCTCCAGTTGTGACGCGCTCGGGTCCAGCGGCAGCGCAATCACAAATTGCGCGCCTTCGCCGTGCGGCGCCTCGGCCCAGATGCGCCCGCCGTGCAGCTCCACGATCTGTCGACTGACATACAAGCCCAACCCCATCCCCGCTGAATGGGACGACGACGCGTTAGCTTGAAAGAACCGCTCAAAAATGCGCTCGCGCAGCTCCGCGGGGATGCCTTCGCCGTGATCGCGCACGATCACCAGGACAATACCCGGACCGAGGGTCTCGGTGTCGACGTCCACTTCCACGCCGCCGCCTGGCGGACTGTGCTTGATCGCGTTATCGAGGAGATTTGTCAGCACCTGCTCGATGCGCAGCGTGTCAATGCGCATCTGGACCCGCGCGGGCGTGCGCAACACAAAGGGGTGATTGGGCGATCGCTGCTCGGCGTTGGCGACGATGTCCGAGACCAGTTGACTGAGATCCGCGTCACGATAATCCGGCGTGAGCTTCCCGGACTGGATACGCGAGACATCCAGCAGCTGCGACACGAGCCGCGTCAGTCGCTCCGATTGAATATTGATGACACTCAGCGCCTGGCGGAGGCGTTCGGGCTCGACACCGCCGCCTTGATCGATGGCCCGCAGCGTCAGCTGTGCGTACCCGCGCAGGCTGGTGATCGGCGTCTTCAGCTCGTGCGCCGCGACCGACAGGAACTCGTCTCTGGCGGCCAGGGCCTGCTGGGCTTCGCGGTACAGACGCGCACTGTCAATCGCCAGGGCGGCGCGACGTGCCAAATCCTCGGCCAACGCCAGATCATCCCGGGTATAGACCCGACCAGATTCTCCGAACACCAGCGTGACCGTCGCTCGCTCGCGACCGGGCGTCACCAGCGGAACGGTCAGTCTTGCGCGC
>JAFMRN010000344.1 GCA_017354065.1 Solirubrobacterales bacterium | reverse complement strand
CAGCAGCGGCGAGCGCGCCACCCAGGGTTCCCGCTGAGACAAGCTCCACCCCGGTGTGCTCCAGCGCCCCAGCGATCAGCTCGGCGTCCGCACCGATCAAATAGACGGCGGCGCAGCGCTCGGCGACCAGCGGCGCCAGCGGGCTGAAGTCCTGGGCCTTGGCCTGACCGCCGAGGATCAGGTGCACCTCAGACGCGAAGCTGGTGAGCGCCACGAGCGTGGAATCGACGTTGGTCGCCTTTGAGTCGTTCACGTAGCGCACGCCGTCGCGCTCGGTCACGAGCTCCAGTCGGTGGGCGACGCCCTTGAAGCTGCGCAGCCCCTCTGCGACCGCCTCAGGGTCGAGCCCCCGTGCCAGGCAGACGGTCGCCGCGAAGGCTGCGTTCTGGCGGTTGTGAGCGCCGGGGATCCCGACCTCGCCGACGGGCGCCAGCGGCACCCGCCGCGCCGTCGTGGCGACGTCCAGCTCGGTGATCGCTATGTCATCAGGGCTTTGGTTGGCGAAGATCGCGAGCTTCGCGTCACGGTAGGCCTCGAAGCTGCCGTGCCGGTCGAGGTGATCGGGCGTCAGGTTCAGAAGCAGTGCGGCCTCAGGCGCGAAGGCGAGCGTGTCCTCCAGCTGGAAGGACGAGCATTCGGCCACCACCGTCGCTGCCGGGTGGACGTGATCCACCAGCGTCGAGACCGCGGTACCGACGTTGCCGGCTACGGCCACCGGCGCGCCGGCGACCCGGTGGATGTGCCCGATCCACTCCGTGGTTGTCGTCTTGCCGTTGGTCCCGGTCACGCCGATGACCTGATTGGGAAGCAGACGCCAGGCGAGCTCAAGTTCACCGAGCACGGGAACCCCACGCCTGCGTGCCTCTTGCACCAGCGGTGATTGGGACGGAACACCGGGGCTCTTGACGAGCGCTCCGATATCCCGGACGAGTTTCGGGTCGGCGGCATCCAGATGAACTTCGACATTCGCTGCTGAAAGCCTGCCAGCGACCGCGGACAGCTTCTCGGGGCCGGCGCTGTCAGCGCCGATCACCTTCGCCCCGCGGCCGGCCAGCAGCGCCGCAGCCGCCTCGCCGGAACGCGCCAGCCCGACCACGAGGAACGGCCCGTCGGGCAGCGGCGGACGCTCAGTGCGGTGCAAGGCCGTGGATGCTGTGCTGGTAGAGGGTGAACCCGATCGCGCCACAGGCGGCGGCGACGATCCAGAAGCGCAGCATGATCTTGGTCTCCGACCACGCCTCCATCGCGAAGTGGTGGTGGATCGGCGCCATCTTGAACACGCGCTTGTGGAACACGCGGAAGGAGAACACCTGGATGATCACCGACAGCGCCTCAATCACGAACAGGCCGCCGATGATGATCAACAGAAACTCCGTGTCGGTCATGATCGCCAGTGCCGCGATGCCGCCACCCAGCGCCAGGGATCCGGTGTCCCCCATGAACACGCTGGCGGGGAAGCTGTTGAACCACAGGAAGCCGATGCAGCCGCCGCACAGACAGCCGGCCACCAGCTCCAGGTCGTGGTAGCCGGCGGTGATAAAGGTGATGCCCACGTAGGCCAGGTAGGCGATCGCACAACACCCGGCGGCAAGGCCGTCCAGGCCGTCGGTCAGGTTCACGGCGTTGCTGGTTCCCGACACGACCAGGTAGACGAACACCACGAAGAACGGCCCCAGGTCGATGTGCGCGTCGATCGGACGCAGCGACACCGAGGTCGAGACGTGCCCCCAGTGGGTGGCGATAAACCACAAACCAACGGAGATCAGGATCATCCCGGCCATCTTCGTGCGCGCCCGTAAACCCAGCGATCGTCGCTTGGACGCCTTCGTGTAGTCATCGCAGAACCCGAGCAGCCCGCAGGCCAGCACGGTCGCGAACACCCCCATCGACTTGGCATCCCGCGTCGACAGGCAGATATAGGGGATCGCGAAGCTCAACAGGATGATGATCCCGCCCATGATCGGCGTGCCCTTCTTGGCGGCGTGATGGTCGAGCTCTTCCTGGATGCTCTGCCCGAAGGACCGGACCCGCAGGAACTCGATGAACTTCGGGGAGAAGAACAGGCACATCAGCAACGACGCCGATGCCGAGATCAGCACGCGTCCAGCCTGGGAGGTGATCAGCTGGTGCGCAGCCGCGGCGCCAAGCAGGTTCATGCCGGCACGCTCCGCAGGTGCTCGACCACGCGCTCAAGCCCGACCCCGCGTGAGGCCTTGACCAGCACCACGTCACCGGGCTGGACGAGACCGCGAACGAGCTCCGCCGCGCCGGTGGCGTCATCGACGTGGTGGTGCTCGCCGCCGTAGCCCTCGCCCATGGCGGCCGACAGCGGACCGACGCTGACCAGCACGTTGGCCCGCTCTGAGGCATAGGCACCGACCTGGCGGTGGAACTCCGCCGCCCCGGGCCCGAGCTCCAGCATGTCCCCGAGCACTGCGATGCGGCGCGTCGCGGGGCCGGCGGCCAGCTCATCCAACGCGGCGCGCATCGACATCGGGTTGGCGTTGTAGGAGTCGTCGAGCACCGTGATGCCCCCTCCCAGCTCGACGCGCTGG
>JAFMRN010000343.1 GCA_017354065.1 Solirubrobacterales bacterium | reverse complement strand
GGGAGCTCTACGGCGTGGCCGGCGAGGCACTCCGCGCCGAGAAGAGCGTGTGGTCCAGCATGTTCAGGGCCTCGCCGAGGTCGATGCTGGGGACCTCCGTGCAGAAGATGGAACTGTTCCTTGAGTTCCTCAAGCGCCTGCGGGCGATGACCGACGAGCACTCCGGCACGTTCACCTCTCCCGGCTTCACCCGTTTCTTCGCCATGCTGGAGAAGGAGCTGAGCGAGGATTACTTCGCGCTGGTCGAGCGCCACCTCAAGGCGCTCAAGTTCAAGAGCGGGATGTTGATCAGCGCGCAGCTGACCGCCGGCAACAAGGGCGCGGCCTACACGCTGCGCCAGCCCCGTGAGCAGAGCGTGCTCGGGCGGGTGTTCGACCGATCGGGCTACAGCTTCACGATCCCCGACCGCGACGAGGCCGGCTTCAGAGCGCTGACTCAGCTGGAGGACCGAGGGGTCAACCTGGTGTCCAACGCACTCGCGCAAGCCGTCGAGCACGTGCACAGCTTCTTCGTCATGCTCAGAGTCGAGATCGGGTTCTACGTCGGTTGCCTGAACCTGACCGAGCGGCTGGACGAGCTGGAGGCACCCACCGCGCTACCCGTCCCGGTCGCCGGAGGGGAGCCGGCGTTCTCAGCGCGGGGACTGTACGACGTGTGCCTGAGGCTGACCAGCCGGGCGGACGTGGTCGGCAACGACGTCGACGCCGACGGCAAGTCTCTGGTGATGATCACCGGCGCCAACCAGGGGGGAAAGTCGACTCTCCTGCGGAGCATCGGATTGACACAGCTGATGGTCCAGGCGGGCATGTTCGTGGCCGCCGAATCGCTGCGGGCAAACGTGTGCGAGGGGGTGTTCACCCACTACAAACGCGAAGAGGACACCGCGATGGAGAGCGGCAAACTCGACGAGGAGCTGAGCCGGATGAGCCAGATCGCTGGCCACATCTCGTCCGGGTGCATGCTGCTGTGCAACGAGTCATTTGCCTCGACCAACGAACGTGAGGGGTCGGAGATCGCCCGTCAGGTGGTGACGGCACTGCTCGAAGGGGGAGTGAAGGTCCTGTTCGTCACGCACATGTTCGACCTGGCCAGCAGCTTCCACCGCCGGAACCTCGAGACCGCGCTGTTCCTGCGCGCGCAGCGGGGATCCGAGGGGGCACGTCCGTTCAAGCTCTCCGAGGGCGCCCCCCTGCCGACCAGCCACGGCGAGGACTCCTACCGCAAGATCTTCGGGAAGGGCGTCGGCGCCTCCGCGGGCGGCGCGGCGCGATAGCAGCCGGGGACGGCTGGCAATTAGGACGCGGATCGGTGCCGGGCCGGGACAGACGAGAGCTCGCTGCGATCTTCGCCGGTGGCGTGGTCGGAGCGCTGCTCCGCGTCGCGCTGGCGCAGACCGGGGGCGGTATGGCTCCGGGCTGGCCGTGGGTGACGTTCGCTGAGAACATCCTGGGCACGTTCCTGCTCGGCTATTTCGCCACGCGGCTCCAGGAACGCCTGCCGCTGTCCGCGTACCGCCGCCCGCTCCTGGGCACCGGCTTCTGCGGCGCGTTCACCACGTTCTCGACCGTGCAGGTGGAGCTGCTGACGATGCTCGACGCGCACCGGTACGGGCTCGCGCTCGCGTATGCCGCGTCCAGCCTTGCCCTCGGCTACGCCAGCGTTCACCTGGCCACCTTGTTGGTGCGCCGGGCGAGGACGATTGCGTGAGCGCCCCGGTTTGGATCGCCGTCGGGCTGCTCGGGGGAGTTGGCGCCCTGCTCCGGTTCGTCGTCGACGGCATCGTGACCGCTCAGGTGCGACGGGACCTTCCCATCGGCACCTTCCTCGTCAACGTAAGCGGCTCGGCGCTGCTTGGGTTCCTCGTCGGCCTCGGGTTCACCGGCGACCGCCTGGTGCTGGTCGGGACGGCGACGATCGGCTCCTACACGACCTTCTCGACCTGGATGCTCGAGGCGCACCGGCTGGCTGAGGACGGCGAGCTGGCCGCCGCCGGCGCCAACCTTCTGGTTAGTCTCGCCGTCGGGCTGGGCGCGGCGGCGCTGGGGCGGGCAATCGGGAGGCAGCTGTGAATGCCGACTGCCTGAAGCTGACGACGTACTTCGGAGAACGTCACCGGACCGAGCGCCAGTTCGTGGCCGACGCGCTGATCGATCTGTACGGGCGCAGGGAGATCGAGGTCAGCATCATGCTGCGCGGCGCGGAGGGCTTTGGGCACAAGCACCGGCGGCGCACAGATCGGCTGCTGACGCTGTCGGAGGACCTCCCGCTCGTGTCGGTCGCCGTCGACACCCGACAGCGGATCGAGCGCCTGCTCGACGAGGTCATCTCGATCAAGCGTCATGGCCTGATCACGTTGGAGCGGGCCAGGATGCTCAGCGGCGCGATCACACCGGTCGCGCTCCCAGAGGAGCTGCACGAGGCGACCAAGCTCACGATCTACGTCGGCCGTCAGGAGCGGATCGGCGGTCGTCCCGCCTTCGTGGCGCTGTGTGACCTGCTGCATGACCGCGGCGTCGCCGGCGCGACCGTCCTCCTCGGCGTTGACGGCACCGCCCACGGCGTTCGC
>JAFMRN010000125.1 GCA_017354065.1 Solirubrobacterales bacterium | reverse complement strand
TGGTGCTCGGCGGGTTGCTCGTGGCCGGCCTGGTGGCGCTGGTGGCCGCGCGGCGGCTGCGCTGGGATACCGCCGCTGTGTACGCGGCAGTGGCCCTGATCGTGGCGATCCCGATGATGATGCAGTGGTACGTCGCCTGGCTGGTGCCCTTTGCCGGGCTGACCCCGTCCAGGTACGCGCGGCTCGCGGCCGTGCTGTTGATCGTCTATCTGACGGTGATCCGCTTCACGTTCCTGGGGCTGGGCTTCTCACTTACCTGAGGCGACGCTCGCGACCCAGTGGGCCAGCGTGTTGATCTGGCTGGGGCTCAGCCGCCCGCTGAAGCTGGGCATGCCCCCGCCGCCGCTGCGGAGCTTCGCCGCCACCTGGGCGGCGCTCGGCTTGGCCTGATCTAGGTTCGGGCCCACATCGCCGCTGGCCCCGGCGGCTCCCAGCGTGTGGCAGCTGGCACAGCCGGCCGCGGAGAAGATCGCATGCCCCGTCCGCGGTGCGCGGGGCCCGTGCGTGGCGACCTTTGGCGTACCGCACCCGGCCAGCATCAGGGCGGCCGCCATGG
Organism: Solirubrobacterales bacterium; assembly: GCA_017354065.1. Lineage (GTDB taxonomy): Bacteria > Actinomycetota > Thermoleophilia > Solirubrobacterales > Solirubrobacteraceae > Palsa-465. The sequence goes on along the minus strand of JAFMRN010000125.1, from coordinate 6,406 downwards.
TTGGGATCAGCTTGCGCATCGGCGCACATCTTTACGCGCCGGGCGGCTGACAGGTACTGTCCCTTCCAATGCTGGTTACCGCCGCGTCATCCGTGCACAGCATCGCGCTGATCGTCCATATCGTCGCCGTGATCGCGATCTTCGTCGTCACGCTCGGTTGGCCGCTGGTCGTGCGGACCGTCGGCGGGCTGCGCAACCGGCCGCCGGTCTACGTCCACAAGATGCGCGTGCTGTTGAGCCGGGCGGTCGTCAACCCCGCCCTGCTGGTGGCGCTGATCGCCGGCGTGTACCTGGCCACCGATGAGCACGCGTGGCAGAGCTTCTGGGTGCTCTGGGGGCTCGGCGCGATCCTCGTGATCGGCGGCCTGGAGGGCGGCATCATCGCCCGCACGCACAGGCGCCAGGCCCAGCTCGCAGCCGAGGAGCACGAGCAGGAGGGCGAAGAGGGCGACCAAGCCCTGAAGAAGTACGGCCGCCGCGCGCGCGTCAACGACATCGCTGAGTGGCTCGTGGTGCTGATCGTCGTGCTCAGCGCCGTGTTCATGAGCGCAAAGCCGTAAGGAGGGTGCCGGAGCGGCCACGTGGCCGAGACCGGCGCCCACCCGCCCTCAGCAAATCCGGTCTTTGCAGCGACTCATGCGTAGCTGATCTTTAGGCAGGACTCGTCGCGGGGCGGGCGAAAAACCTTCGCGATGCGTGAACACGAAGCGACCCGACGACTCGTCAAGTCCCACCCTGAGCTGTGGCAGGTATGCAGCGATCCGGCGGCACTGGCAAAGCACTTGGGGGCCTTCGGCGAGATCACGATTACCCGGTTGGAGCCCGAATCCACCGTCGCCTGGGAGGGCGATAGCGCAAGCGGCACGGTGCAGATCGAGCCCGCCGGGTGGGGTACGCGCGTGAAGGTCACAGCGCAGCTGTTCGACACCGGTCCGGTGCCTGAAATCGAGCTGGTGGAAACGCCAGACCCGCTGCCGATGGCCGACGGCGCGCCCGCGAGTTCCAAGCCGGACGGGCCGCTGTTCGAGCTCGAGCCGACGATGGAGCACCGCGCGCTCGGCTACGACGTGGAGCTCGTACCCGAGGTCGACTGGGAGCAGCCGCCGGTTGAGCTGGCGCCCAAGCCGAGCCTCTGGCAGCGGATCCGCGCGCGCTTCCGGCGCCAGCCGCTGCCCTTTGAGGATGAGCAGCCCGAGCCGCCCGCCGAAGCACTGCAGGCGATGGAGGCGAAGCCGGAGGAGATCGTCGTCTCCGCGGCCGCCGAGCCGGAGCCCGAGCCCGCGGTTGACGTGCCCGCGGCGCTTGACGCCGCGCTCGACTCACTGGGCCAGGCGCACCACAGGCCGTACAGCCGCGCTTAGGTGACCTATCTCACCGCTTGTGGTCTCAAAGACCACAAGCGGGCCGCTCCGTTTACACTCCGCGCCCTTGATGCGCGACACAGCACCCGAGACTTATGCAGAGAAGCTCGCTCAGCTGGAGGAGCTTCGCCAGAACGCCGTCCACAACGCGGGCCAGACGGCGGTTGACAAGCAGCACGCCAAGGGCAAGCTGACCGCCCGCGAGCGGATTGAGAAGCTGCTCGATCCCGGCACCTTCCAGGAGCTCGACACCTTCGTGCGCCACCGCACGACCGACTTCGAGATGCAGAAGACCCGCCCCTACGGGGACGCGGTCGTGACCGGGCACGGCACGATCGACGGGCGCCGCGTGGCGGTCTTCAGCCAGGACTTCACGGTCTTCGGCGGCTCGCTCGGCGAGGTGATGGCGGAGAAGATGTGCAAGGTCATGGACTTGGCCGAGAAGATCGGCTGCCCCGTGATCGGCATCAACGACTCCGGCGGCGCGCGCATCCAGGAGGGCGTCGTCTCGCTCGGCGCCTACGGCGACGTGTTCCTGCGCAACGTGAAGTCCTCCGGCGTGATCCCGCAGATCAGCCTGATCATGGGCCCGTGCGCGGGCGGCGCGGTCTACTCGCCGGCGATCACCGACTTCATCTTCATGGTCAAGGAGACCAGCCACATGTTCATCACCGGTCCCGAGGTGATCAAGACCGTCACCGGTGAGGAGGTCGGCTTTGAGGACCTCGGCGGCGCGATGTCGCACAACTCCAAGTCCGGCGTGGCGCACTTTGCCTCCGACGATGAGGACGCGTGCCTGGAGGACGCCCGCTATCTGCTGTCGTTCCTGCCCCAGAACAACATGGAGACCCCGCCGCGGATGGTCTCCGGCGACGATCCGAACCGCATGGACGAAGAGCTTGACGCGGTCGTCCCTGACAACCCGAACAAGCCCTATGACATGCGCAACGTGGTCCGCCACGTGGTCGATGACGGCGAGTTCTACGAGGTGCACGAGCACTACGCCAAGAACATCGTCGTCGGGTTCGCGCGCCTGGACGGGTTCTCCGTCGGGATCATCGGCAACCAGCCCGCGGCGCTGGCCGGCGTGCTGGACATCGACTCCAGCGAGAAGGCCGCGCGCTTCATCCGCACCTGCGACGCCTTCAACATCCCGTTCGTGACCTTCTGTGACGTGCCCGGGTTCCTGCCCGGCACCACCCAGGAGTGGGGCGGGATCATCCGCCACGGCGCCAAGCTGCTGTACGCCTACGCCGAGGCGACGGTGCCGAAGATCACCGTGATCACGCGCAAGTCCTACGGCGGCGCCTACGACGTGATGGGCTCCAAGCACCTGGGCGCCGACTTCAACTTCGCGTGGCCGACAGCGGAGGTCGCGGTGATGGGCGCCGACGGCGCGGTCAACATCATCTACCGCAAGGACATCAGCTCCTCACCGACGCCGGATCAGCGTCGCGAGGCGCTGGTCAACGACTACAAGGCGCACTTCGCGAACCCCTACATCGCGGCCGAGCGCGGTTATATCGACGACGTGATCATTCCGCATGAGACACGGCCGAAGCTGATCAGCGCGCTGCACACGCTTGAGACAAAGCGCCAGCAGGGGCCGCGGCGTAAGCACGGCAACATCCCGCTGTAGGGCGTTTCGCGCCCTGCAAGTTCCCAAGGGTGCACAGACCGCGAGGGGGTTGTGCGGGTTAGCGTTGCTCAGCCGGGGTAGTGGCCCGACCCCCGTCGCGCGCATGGGGGTTGGGAAGTTCCAGGGCTCCTTTGATTCGGGCCGCAGAGCGAGTACGGCCCGTGAAAGCGCCGGGCGATACGCTGGCGGTGTGAATCGCCGTCCTCAACTCCAGATCGTCGCCCCGGGGGCTTCCCCGGAGGAGGCCGCCGCGGTTGTCGCCGCGGTCGAGCAGTTCATGCGCGCCACCGCGCCCGTGGTCGCCCCGGAGCCCGAGCCCGAGTCCGGGTGGAAGCGCGCCGCCCTGCACGAGGGCGTGCGCCGGGCGCCGGAGCCCACCCCGTTCTGGGGTTAGCCAAGTAGTTGATGTCCCGGAGTGGGGTATATGCCCCCATTCCGGGACATAGCTGACCGGGGCCAAAAGAGCGGAAAGACAGTCGGCTTTTGGTACATTTGGGCCATGGAATCCGCTTCGACCGAAGCCCCGAATATCCGCGCTGTGCGCGAGGGCACGCTGGAGAACCCCGAGATCGTGGAGAACGTTCCCGGCCACCTGATTCCGATCATCGCCGGTGAGTTCGATGATTTCGACACTGAGGCCGGCAAGTTTTTGGCAGGCGACACGCCAGAGGACGAGTACACCAAGTACCGCCTGCGCCAGGGTGTCTACGGCCAGCGCCAGCCCGACGGTCCCGACGGCCCGCTGCAGATGATCCGCGTGAAGCTGCCCATGGGCGGCGTCACCCCGGAGCAGCTGGAGGCGTTTGCCGACGCGATCGAGGCGTGGGCCCCGCTGAACAAGGGCCACGTCACGACCCGGCAGAACATCCAGATCCACCACATCCCCCTGCCCGACGCGGCCAAGTTCATCCGCAAGATCTCAGACGCCGGCCTGTCGAGCCGCGAGGGCTGTGGCAACACCGTCCGCAACGTCACCGGCGACCCCCGCGCGGGCACGCTGGAAGACGAGCTGTTTGACATCACGCCCTACGCCGGGGCGTACGTGCGCTACTTCGTGCGGCACCCCACGACCCAATTCATGCCGCGCAAGATCAAGACGGCGTTCTCCGCGAACGACACGGACAACGCGATCACCCAGATCCACGACATCGCCTTCACGCCGCGGGTCAGGGACGGGGTCAAGGGCGTCGAGATCCGCGTCGGCGGCGGTACGTCGATCATGCCGCGCCTGGCGCCCGTGCTGTACGAGTTCGTGGAGCTCGACAACGGCGACTACCTGAAGGTCGCAGAGGCGGTCTTCCGGATCTTCGACCGCCAGGACTTCCTGCGCGTCAACCGCGCGCGTGCGCGGATCAAGGTGCTGGTCGACAAGATCGGCATGGACGAGTTCCGCAAGCTCGTGGACGAGGAGCTGAAGGGCGACTGGGTCAAGGAGCGCAACTTCGACGTGGAAGGCCTGCGCTATGACATCGACGAGGAGGCCAACGCGCCGGCGAAGCTGAGCAACGCCGGTACGCCGAACGGCGACGTCGGGCCGTTCCAGCGGTTTGTCGCCTCGAACGTGAAACCCCAGCGTCAAAGCGGCTTCTCCACGGTCGAGATCAACCCGCGCCGCGGCGATCTGACCCCGGAGCAGTTCCGCGGTCTGGCGCGGATCGCGCGCGACTACAGCGGCGGGTACGTTCGCTCCACGATCCATCAGAACCTGGTGCTGCGCTGGGTCCGGGATGAGGCGATCTACGACGTCTGGAAGGCGCTCGGTGAACTGGACCTGGCTGCCGCCGGCGCGAACGAGATCGAGGACGTCCTTTCCTGCCCGGGGACCGACTCCTGCAAGCTAGGCATCACCAGCTCAATGGGCCTGAACCAGGCGATCTACGAACGGATCGTGTCGCTGAACATCACCGACGAGCTGACCCGGCGGATCCACATCAACATGAGCGGCTGCCCCAACGGCTGTGGCCAGCACCACATCGGCAGCATCGGCTTCTACGGCGCGTCGATCAAGGTCGGCGACCACACGATCCCGGCCTACATCCCGCACGTCGGCGGTCGCTTTGAGGACGGCAACGTGCAGTACGGCGCGCGGCTGAAGGCACGCTTGCCGGCCAAGCGCGTACCCGACGCGGTGGAGCGCTGGATCAAGTACTACGAGTCCGAGCGCCACGAGGGCGAGCACTTCGATGCGTTCACCGACCGCGTCGGGACCAAGGCCTTTGAGGAGCAGATCAAGGATCTGGCCATGCCGGTCGAGTTCTCGCTTGAGAACCTCAACATGTTCATCGACTGGACCAAGGACGAGCCCTTCGTGGTCCAGCGCGGCGAGGGCGAGTGCGCGGTGTGAGCCATGACGGTCTCTACACCTCAGCTTGAGTCCGCCACCGCGGAGGAAGTGGTCGCCTACGCGGTGGAGCGGTTCCACCCCCGCTTGAAGACGGCCTGCTCCTTCCAGAAGGAGGAGTCGGTGCTGGCGCACATGCTCGCGCGCCAAGCGCCGGACGCGCGCCTGTTCGTGATCGACACCGGCGTGCTGTTCGGCGAGACATTGAAGACCTGGAAGCGCTTTGAGGAGCGCTTCCCGGAGCTGCGCTTTGAGGCCGTTGACGCGTCATCCGGTCCGGGCAACGCGCCCTGGACGCAGCAGAACTGTTGTGGCGAGGCGAAGGTCGCGGCGCTGAACTCAGCCCTGTCAAGCGGTGCCGACGCCTGGATCACCGGGATCCGGCGTGAGCAGTCACCGACCCGCGCGGACGCAGCGAAGCTCGAGCAAGACCAGAAGCGCGGGATCTGGAAGCTGAACCCGCTGGCGGACTGGAGCGACAGGGACGTGTGGAGCTACATCTTCAAGCACGACCTGCCCTATAACCCGCTACACGACGCGGGCTATGAGTCGATCGGCTGTGAGCCCTGCACGCTGCCCGGCAGCGGCCGTGAGGGCCGCTGGGCCGGCGAGGACAAGACCGAGTGTGGTCTGCATGTCGAGTAGCCCACCACTCGTGGTTGACAACCTCGAGGCTGATCCCGCTGGAGGCGCGATGACCTACGAGCTGAGCCATCTCGAGGCGCTTGAGGCTGAGTCGATCTACATCATGCGTGAGGTGGCCGCCCAGTTCGAGCGGCCCGTGCTGCTGTTCTCCGGCGGCAAGGACAGCATCGTGCTGATGCGGCTCGCGGAAAAGGCGTTCCGGCCCGGGCGCTTCCCGTTCCCGGTGATGCACGTGGACACCGGCCACAACTTTCCCGAGGTGATCGAGTTCCGCGACCGGCTGGTATCCGAGCTGGGGGAACGGCTCCTGATCGCCTCCGTGCAGGAGTCGATCGACAAGGGACGCGTGGTCGAGGAGACCGGTCCGCGCGCTTCGCGCAACCGGCTCCAGACCGTGACGCTGCTCGACGCGATCGAGGA
>JAFMRN010000342.1 GCA_017354065.1 Solirubrobacterales bacterium | reverse complement strand
AGGACGCGTACAGCTTGCCCTGCGCGGAGACGGAAAGGTCGGGGTCATAGGAACCGTACGCGGAGCCGGGCAGCCGCACCGGCGTACTGAAGTGCGCGCCCCCGTCGGTTGAGCGGGCGAAGGCGATCCCGCCGCGGCCACAGCCCATCCAGGCCTCATATACGTACTTGCCGTGCGGGTCGGCCGCCTGCGCCGCCTCAGAACTGGACCCGGAGCAGCGGCTGACCCGTGTTGGCCCGCTGCCAGACGTCTTGGCCATGGCTGCTGTCACCTCGACCAGCGCCAACAGCACGGTCAGTACCAGCACGCACCCGGCCAGCGCGGTCTTGGCGCGGTTCACGTTGTCCCTGTGCATAAGGGGCGCAAGGCTAACGTCCCAGGTATGAACGCAAAAGTAAATCTGGCTGAAAAGTTCGCGCTGCTTGAAGGCCCCTACAAGCCCGGCATCGTCGGCCGCCTGAACGACTACAAGCTTCAGGTCGTCAAGGTCAAGGGCCCGTTCGTGTGGCACAAGCACGATGACACCGACGACTTCTTCCTGGTGATCGAGGGCAAGCTCACGATCCAGCTGGGTGACCGCAACATCGTCCTCGGACCCGGCGAGCTGTTCGTCGTCCCGCGCGGGGTCGAACACTGCCCCACGGCAGAGGAGGAGACGCTCGTCCTGCTGATCGAACCGGACGGCACTCCCAACACCGGTGATGCCGGTGGCGAGCTGAGCGCCACGCCGGTCGAGCTCTGAGTCAATACCCCCAGCGGGGTTCGAACCCGCGATCTTCGGCGTGAAAGGCCGCATGGGACCGCCTGAATCCCGCAAATTCGGCTAGATTTGGACGCTCAAATAGGCCGTAAACAAGCCTGTTTTGGCCAGTTTGGTACCCAAAACGGTACCCACGCGTCGAGGTGGTACCCACGGCGATTTTCGCGGTACCCACCCTGTAGGATGCCTTCATGGCACCCGCCGCTGCACTCGTGATCCGGGCTCGTGAGGGCCAGCCGTTTTATGAGGCGAAGTTCCGTGTTGAGGGTCGCCAGATCAAGCGGCGGGTCGGTCCAGCGTGGCTCGATCCAGACGGTGCCGGTGGATGGCGCGCGCGTCACGGACGGGTCCGCGAGGGCTTCTATGACGAGCGGCGCGCGTATGCGCGCGCGGCCGAGTTGGTCGACGCCTTCATCTCAGAGGAAGCCGAACGCGCACGGGTTGAGCAGGAGCGCCTGGCACGGCCCGTCACGTTCCGAGAACTGGCTGGCGATTATCTGCGCTGGCTCGAGCACGAGTACGGCGCCAAGCCCAGCACGCTGCGCGATCACCGTTACACGCTTGCTGAACCAGGTGCCGCCCACGCGCGCGGCAGCGGCGCCACGAAGGGCTGGATCATGGCCGCGCTGGGTGACCGGCCAGCCCGGGACATCACAAATGACGACATCCGCGAGCTTTTGGCCACGATCAGCGCGTCCGGCGTGTCGGCCCGGAGCGTGAACAAGCAGCGCAACCTGGTCGCGGCGATCTTCAACCACGGCGTCAAGCGCGGGATCAAGCAGTTCAAGCTCCCGAGTAACCCGGTGACCGGCATCGAGCTGCGGCGGGAGCCAAAACCTGCCCCGCTGACGTTCTTCACTCCGGATGAGATCGAGGCGGGGGCCCGCGCGCTGACCGACGGGGTCCACCGCGACCAAGCCGCGCAGCTATGGGTCGGCGAGGAGGAGCGCGCCCGCCGGCGAGCAGAAGACGCACAGGACGGTGAGGCGGTCCGCCTCGCCGCCTACACGGGCCTGCGGCGAGGAGAGCTGATCGCGCTGCGCTGGAGGGACATCGACTGGGCCGGGGCGAAGCTGACCGTGTCCCGGGCGGTCAGCGGCGACGTGGAGAGTTCGCCCAAGAGCGGGCAGTTCCGTGATGTGCCGCTGTCGGACCAGGCCGCCGCGGCACTGGAGCGGCTGTCACGACGCGGTGACTTCACCGCTGCCGACGATCTCGTGCTCTGCAACCCCTGGGGACGACGCATTGATCCCGCCGCCCTGGGACGCCGTTATAACCGAGCCCGCGACGCGATCGGGCTGCGGCCGTTGCGCTGGCATGACCTACGCCACACATTCGGCTCGCTACTGGTCGCCGCCGGCGTAGACACAGTCTCTGTCAAGGCCGCCATGGGTCATGAACGGATCACGACCACCGAGCGCTACCTCCACGCCAGGCCGGCGACGCAGCAGGCGGCCGCGTTCACGGCTGCGTTCGCGCCCAAACTCGCTGTTGCCCAGCAGAGCGCACCCGCATGACCGTTCTCGCGACCGTTGTAGACCCCGATGGCACCAGCGTGGACCTGACGTCCGAGCGCTGGGCACACATATGTCGTCGTCACCCAGAGATCAGCCACCTTCAGGCAGCTGTTCTGCAAGCCGTGAGCGGTCCAGATGAGATCCGCCACGGTGGTCAGACAAACGAGCGGTGGTTCTACCTGAACGGCCCGGGACCGAGTCGTTGGTTGAAGGTCGCAGTAGCCTACGAAGAGGGACGCGGCTGGATAACGACCGCCTTTCCCCGGAGGAACCTTCCATGACCGTGAGCCTCGGCAACACCACCTTCGAC
>JAFMRN010000341.1 GCA_017354065.1 Solirubrobacterales bacterium | reverse complement strand
GCGCCAATCCGGGGCGTAGAAACCCGCAGCGCCACACGGCTCGGCCCCGATGGCGCCGGGCCGCACCAGCCGTAACTTCAGTTGCGTAAACACGGGACGGGAGGCGCAGCGAGACATGTTCAAGAAAGTTATGGTCGGTGTCGACTCCGGAGCGACCGCCAAGGACGCGATCCGGCTCGGGCAGGAGCTGGTCGCAGAAGGCGGCGAGCTGATCCTGGCCCACGTACACGGCGGCTATGACGTGTACAGAAACGGCATGGTGCTGGAATGGCAGCTCAAGGAACAGCAGACCGCACATAAGCTGCTGGCCGAGCTGAGCGCCGAGACCGGGGTCGAGCGTGTCGAGTCCTACGGGGCGACGAACGTCGGGCGGGGTCTGCACATGCTGGCCGAACGCGAGGGCGCCGACCTGCTGGTGCTGGGCTCCACGCGGCGTAGCCTGCTCGGGCGCGTCTTCCTCGGAGATGACACACGCGATGCGACCAACGGCGCGCCGTGTGCGATCGCGGTCGCCCCGGCCGGTTACTCGCAGCACACCGGCGCGCTCAAGCGGATCGGTGTCGCCTACAACCAGAGCTCCGAGAGCCACTTCGCGCTGGACGTTGCACGGGAGCTGGCCGCTGTCAACCACGCCGCGATCTCGGTCTTTGAGGTCGTCACCCTGGCCGGTTACTGGAGTTACCCGTACAGGGTGCCCTACGGCGACCTGCCCGAGGAGTGGATATCTGAGCGCCGCGCGAAGCTGGACGAACTGTCTGACGTCACACCCAAGGTGACATTCGGCGATGCGGCCGAGGAGCTGACCCAGGACAGCAAGTCGGTCGATCTCATGGTTGTCGGTTCTCGCGACTTCGGCCCGTTCGGGCGCCTCCTCCACAGCAGCACGAGCGCCAAGCTCGCTCACAGCTGCCACTGCCCGCTGCTGATCCTGACGCGTGCCAACCGGGAGAGCGCTGCGCGGACCGAGCATGCCGAGGCGGTGCCGGCACAAACCCCGGCAGCCGTCAGTTGAGGCGGCTTCCGTGAGCGCCGTTATCGCGACTGACCCTGCCGACCTGACGGTCGACCCGCAGGTCCAGGACGAAGTCCGCGTGGTCATCGTCGATGACCACGCGATCGTCCGGCGCGGCCTGCGCCAGCTGTTGGACTCGGAGCCCGACTGCGCCGTGGTCGCCGAGGGTGAGAACATGGACAGCGCCCGCCGCTATGTCCTCGGGCGCCGTCCGCGTGTTCTGGTGATCGACCTCAACATGCCCGGTGACTCGGTGCTCGATGCGCTGCCACAGCTGAGGACGGATTTCCCCGACACGCAGATAGTCGTGTTGACGATGCAGAACGAGCCGGCCTACGCGCGCCGAGCGCTGAGCGCGGGCGCGCTGGGGTACGTGTTGAAGGAGGCGGCGGACGTTGAGCTGATCACCGCCGTGCAGGCGGCAGCGCGGGGCGAGCGCTTCCTCAACCCGCGCTTGGGCGCAAAGCTCGCGGCCGAACCGGATCAACGGCGCCCCGGCGGGCTGTCCGCGCGCGAGCTTGAGGTGCTGAGCCTGCTGGCGCTGGGCCACGCCAACGCCCAGATCGGCGCCAGCCTGTACCTGTCGGTGCGAACCGTCGAAACCCACCGGGCTCACATCCAGCAAAAGCTTGGCATCAGCGACCGTCCGGAGCTGGTGCGCTTCGCCTTGCGACACGGACTGATCAGCGTCGACGAGGATGAGAGCCGATGAGCCCGCTCGTAGGACAAGCGGGTACCAAGCCACGCCCACAGCCCCGTGGAGATTCAGGCGACCTGTTGGACCGTGTGATCCTGCTGCGTAATGCGCTGGCCGGGATCACCGCTGACAACGCGGCGCTGCGGCGTGAGCTGAACGCCGTGCGGCGCGAGAACCGTGAGCTCAAAGCCCGCCGGCACACGGTTCATAGGTGACCTGAGCGCCGGACTGACGCTGCTCGCGATCGCAATCCCGGAGCAGCTCGCGACCTCGCGCCTGGCCGGGGCCACACCGATCAGCGGCTACTACGCGTTCATCGCCGCGGCACTTGTGTTCGCGCTGTTTGGCGCCGGCCGCTGGCTGTCGGTTGGTGCCGACTCAACGATCGCGCCGATGATCGCCGCTGGCCTGGCACCGCTGGCGCTGGCCGGCTCACATCGTTACGCGCAGCTGGCGGCGATCCTGGCTGTGTCCATCGGGGTCCTGGTGCTGCTCGCCTGGGCGCTGCGGCTCGGCTGGATGGCGGAGTTCCTGTCCGCGCCGATCATCACCGGTTTCCTGGCCGGCGTCGCGTCCGTGATCGTCGTCCACCAACTCCCGGACCTGTTCGGGCTTCCGCCCGGGACCGGCTCGAACGTACACCGGCTGGTCTCGGCGCTGACAAGACTCTCGCGAGCGCATGCGCTTGACATCGTGATCGGGCTTGGGGTGCTGGCCCTGGTGCTGATCCTGGAACGCGTCAGCGCGCGGCTTCCGGCGGTGCTGATCGCGATGTCAGCGGCGACGCTGAGCGTTCCGCTGGCCGGCCTGAGGGGGCATGGGGTAGCTTTGCTGGGCCACATCAGCCGTGCAGCGCCGAGCCTGGGGCTGAGCGGCCTGTCG
>JAFMRN010000124.1 GCA_017354065.1 Solirubrobacterales bacterium | reverse complement strand
CCCCCCCCCCCCCCCCCCGGCCCGGGCGGCCATCCAGCCCCACCGTCGTGAAGCTGTTTGCGGTCTCCTCCGGAACGAGCACCGTCGTACCTGCCAGCGCGAGGTGTCGTGGGGCGCCTGCGAGCTTGACCTTCTTGTGGCCGACGATCTCCAGCGCTGGCGGGTTGCGCTCGGCGACGGCGACCCGCCCTGTGGCCGGGTCTACGACCACCCCTTCAGGGCGTTTGCCGACGCGGATCAGCTTCCCGGCCGGCGAGGTGGTTGTCGCCGGGGAGTGCGGTGGTTCCGCCGCCGGCGGGAGTTGGTGGATCGTCTCGTCGCCACAGCCTCCAACCACGATGGTGGCCGCTGAGATGGCGATCGCTGTTCTGAAGCGCATGCTGGAGCGAGGATCCCAGCGGGACGGCGCGATGCAAGGGTCCTGGCTCCGAGTTCCGCAAATCGTCACCGGTGTGGTTGCGGCCGTTGGGATCACGCTGCACCTCACAGACGGGCTGTTCGGCACGGCGCTGCCGCCGTTCGTATCCGCGTTCGGGCTGCGCGCGTCGCTCTGGGCGCTGGCTGCGGTTGCGCTTGTGTTGATCGCGGTGCCTGCCCGCCGGTTTCTTGAAACGCTCAGGCCATCCACCTTCGCTGTCTGCTGCTTCGTTTTGGCGCTGTCGCTCGGGCTGGGGTTGAACGCGGCGCGTAGCGGTCCGGCTGCCTGGGACAACGTCTTCACGCAGCGTTCGTTTGAGTCGGTCAACGAGTACCTGCCGGGGCTGCCCGCGGTCGATTACGGGGTTTACTTCTACCTGGACCGCGTTGCCGAGCTGGTGCCGGCGCTACCGGTCAACGTCGCGGGCCACCCGCCGGGGCCCCTGTTGTTGCTGCACTGGCTGGGGATCCGTGACGCCGCCGGGCTGGCCGCGTTGTGTATCGGTGTCGGGTCGCTAACCGCGCCGCTGACCTACGCGCTCGCGCGCGGTGTGGGCTCGGAGGAACGGGCGCGTAGCGCGGCATTGCTGTGCGCCTTCAGCCCTGGGCTGTTGTTGTTCGGCGCGACGTCGTTTGACTACGTGTTTGCGGCGCTCGGAACGGGCGCGGCCGCGCTGCTGGTGCGCGGCGGCTGGTGGCGAGTGCTGGGGTGTGTTGCGTTCGCGTGCGCGGCGATGTTCTCCTGGGCGCTGCTGGCTGTCGGTCCGCTGTGCGCGCTGCTGGTATTGCAGCATGAGGGCTGGCGTCGCGCGGTCATCCTGGCAGTGGGTTGTGGCGTGGCGGTTCTGGCGCTTAACGGTCTTTTGGCCGTCGCTTATGGCTATGACCCGATCGGCACGCTGCGCGCCACCGACCATGACTACGTGGTCGGTATCGCGAGCACGCGCCCCTATCTGTTCTGGCTGTTCGGTTCGCCGGTGGCATGGGCCGTCTCGCTCGGTTTGCCGATCAGCGCTGCCGCGCTGCGCGCGCTGGCGCGGCGCGAACCGGCTGCGCTGGCACTTGCGGCGGTCGTCGTGGTGTGTGCCCTCGGCGGGTTCACAAAGGCGGAGACGGAGCGGATCTGGCTGTTCCTGATCCCCTGGGCCTGCCTTGCCGCTGCCGGCCGGCGCCCGTCCGGCCGGACTCTGTGGCTGCTCGGGCTCCAGGGGCTTGTGACGAGCCTGTGCTTCAGCACGATTTGGTGAGGGGAAGTGCCCTAATGGGCGCTATAGCGCCCAAAACTCAACAGAACCCCCGGGCGAGGATGGCGACTCCCGGACTCGAACCGGGGACACCACGATTTTCAGTCGTGTGCTCTACCAGCTGAGCTAAGTCGCCTGGCAGTGAGCCGATGGTAGCGGGGTTCGCTCAACCCCCATTGGCCAGCTGCATCACCGTGAACGACGCGCCAAACGGGTCCATGAACCCCGCGAAGCGCCCGATCGGACAGTCCATCGCCTTCATCGTCACCTTGGCCCCGAGCGACTCGGCCTTGGACACGATCTCATCGGTGTTGGCGACGGCGAAGCACACCGACCAGTGCGACGGCACTTCCTTGGGGAACCATTCATCGGTCATCTCCATGGCGCCGCCGACCATCTGTCCGTCCGGCCGGTGCCAGACCCGGTAGGCGTTGTTGGGCTCAAAGTCGGCCGGCTTGGCCGTCCAGTCAAAGACCTTCGGGTAGAACTCCAGCACCTTGTCCCGGTCGCGGGTGAGCACCTCGTTCCAGCACAGCGACACGGGCTTGTTGACCAGTCCGGCGCCCTTGAATGACTTCGCCTGCCAGACGCCGAAGGCGGCGCCGCTCGGGTCGGCGAAGATGCCCATCCGCCCGATGTCCATCACGTCCATCGGTTCGATCAGCACCTGACCGCCCGCCGCTTTGACCTTGGCGCTGGTCGCGTCAGCGTCATCGACCGCGATGTAGGTGGCCCAGGCCGGCGGCTGCTGGGGCCCCATTAGCTTCATCAGACCCGCCACAGGCGCGTCACCCTGCTGGAACATCTGGTAGCCACCGCCCTCCTCAGACAGCGCGCCGGCGGTCCAGCCGAACAGCTGGCCGTAGAACTCCGCCGCGGCCGGCGGGTCAGCGACGTCCAGCTCGATCCAGGACGGGGTTCCGTGCGGGTAATCAGGCATCTTCTGGCTTCTCCTCTGTTACGCGAATGCTGCGTCGAAACCCATAATTCCACTTTTGGGTAGTCCGGTGTGACGCAGCCGTGACCAACACGCCGCCGCCCGACGCGAGACAATCAGCTTCATGCCTGCAAGCCGCCGCCTACACCTCTTGCGCCATGCCAAGTCCTCCTGGGACGATCCGATGCAATCGGACCATGACCGCCCGCTGAACGGGCGCGGTCGTCGCGCCTGCAAGTTGCTCCGCGAGTACGTCCGCGACCGGGACGTCGAGCCTCAGCTGACGCTGTGTTCCACCGCCCGGCGCACGGTTGAGACCGTTGAGGGCCTCAAGCTCAGCGGGGAGGTCAAGCTGGAGCCGCGGATCTACAGCGCGGGTGCCGAGGATCTGCTGGAGCGCCTGCAGCAGCTGCCATCAGAGCTTGACGAGGTGATGATGGTCGGGCACAACCCGTCCATGCAGGTGCTGGTGTTGAAGCTCGCGGCCGCCAACGGCCCCCACAGCCATGAGCTCGATGAGATCCGCATGAAGTACCCGACGGGCGCGCTGTCCACGCTCGAGTTTCAGGGCGATTGGGCCGACCTGCGACCCGGGGGCGCTGAGCTGATCAACTATGTGCGCCCTAAGGCCCTGCAGTACCAATAACTTCACTCGCGCGTGAGCGAGGAACCCGAAGCCCCCTTCCTGGAGATTCCGGAGGACGACTCCGAGTCCACGGAGCCGTCCGAGGAAACCGCGGACCAGCCCGAGTCGGAAGAGCCGGCGCAAGCAAAGCCCAAGCGGCGCCCTCCCTGGCGCCGGCGGCGGCGCGCGCCAGCACCGGAGCCCGAACCAGAACCGGAACCCGAGCCGCAGTCCGAAGCGGAATACACCGCGGAGCCCGAGCCGGCACCCCGCCTGATCCTCGAACCCGAGCCGGAGCCCGAGGAACCCGAGCCAGAGCCACAGCCCGACCCGCCGATCGTCGCCGGCCGCGACCTGCGCAAACGCTATGGCAGCGGAAACGCCGCCGTCAACGCGCTCAACGGCGTCACGTTGTCACTGCCGGCGGGCAGCTTCACGGCGATCATGGGCCCCTCGGGTTCGGGCAAGTCCACGTTGATGCACCTGCTCGCCGGTCTGGACGCCCCGACGGAGGGCGAGGTGTGGCTGGGTCCGACCCGCCTCAGCGACCTGGACGAGGGTGAGCGCACGCGGATCCGTCGTGGGCGGGTCGGCTTCGTGCTGCAGTCCTTCAACTTGTTGGGGATGCTGACCGCGGAGCAGAACATCGTCCTGCCGCTGCGGATCGCCGGGCGCGAGGTCGACGCCCAGTGGCTCAACTGGCTGCTGCACGCGGTCGGCATGCACAACCTCCGGGGCCGCCGTCCCGGCGAGCTGTCCGGCGGCGAGCAGCAGCGCGTGTCGCTGGCCCGGGCGCTGATTGGCAAACCCGCCGTGCTGTTCGCGGACGAGCCGACGGGCAACCTCGACTCGCACAACACCGACATCATCCTGACGATGCTGCGCCGGGCCTGCCAGGATCTGGGCCAGACGATCGTGATCGTCACCCACGATCCCCAGGTCGCCTCCCACGCGGACCAGATCGTGTTCCTGGAGGACGGGCGGATCACGCGTGTGGCATCGCTGTCTGAGACATGAACGGCGCCTTCACGTTCCCGGCGCTCGCGACCCGCTGGCGGCGGGCGCTGCTCCAAGCAGTGACGGTCGCGCTTGGCGTCGCGATGGTCACCGGCGCGCTGGTGTTCATCGACACCACTCACTCGGCCTACGGCCAGCTGTTCAGCACCACCTCGCAGGGCGCCGACATGATCATCGGGCCGAACCAGGTGTACGGGACCGGGGTCGCGCCGGGGATCACGGGCGCCCAAACTTCGGCGCCGGCCAGCGTCCCGCTCGCCCTGGTCCACAAGATCCAGAAGCTCCAAGGCGTCAGCGCCGCCGCCGGCCGAATCGTCCGCTCGGCCGAGATCATCGGCAACGACGGTCAGCCGATCCGCTCCGGCCGACTCCAAACCGTCGCGCTGTCAGACCTGCCCCAGCCCTTCACCGGGATCACCTACAGCTCGGGCCAGCCGCCGTCGGGTCCCTCTGAGGTAGCGGTCGACGCCAGCACCGCGACCCAGGAGCACTGGCTGCCGGGCCAGCAGATCAAGATCGTCGCCGGCCAGCCCGCCAGGAAGTTCACGATCAGCGGGATCGTCGAGCTGGGCTCCGCCACGGCCGGCGCCCAGCGCTTTGCCGTGTTCAGCCCCGGCACCGCGCGCCAGCTGTACTCGACGGGACAGAACTACGACGAGATAGAGGTCGCGCTGCAGGCCGGGTACAGCCGCGCCGCGCTGACCAAACGGATCTCAAGGCTTTTGCCGCCCGGGCTGACGGTGCAGGGCGCCGACGGCCAGGTCTACGCCGCGGTCAAGCGCGTCGGGGATGCCTTCTCGACCCTGAACGCCGGTCTGCTGGCCTTCGCGCTGGTGGCCGTTCTGGCCGGCGCGCTGGTGATCTTCAACTCATTTGCCGCCGCCGGCGCGCAGCGCCAGAAGGAGTTCGCGCTGCTGCGGGCGCTGGGAGCGACGCGGCGCCAAGCGGCGGCCTCGGCGCTGACAGAGGCGCTGCTGACGGGCGTCTGCGGAGCGCTGCTGGGCGCCGCGCTGGGCCCGCTGATGGCGCTGGTGATCCGCGCGGTGATGAACTCCGTCGGGGTTGACCTGCCCGGCGGTGGCCTTGACGTGCGCTGGCCGCCGATCCTGATTGGGATCGGCGTGGGGGTAGCGGTTGCGCTGTTGGCGGCGCTGCTCCCGGCACTGCGCGCCGGACGCGCGGCCCCGGTTGAAGCGATGCGCGAGTCAGAGCTGCCGCGCACGCGCGCGCCACTGCTCGGGCCGCTGGCCGGCGTGGCCCTGGCGGCCGTGCTGCTGGTCGGCGGGCTGGTAGTGGTGCTGCTCGCCTCCGGTGACCACAGCCGGCGCCTGACCCAGACAGGGATCGGATCGGCACTGATGCTCGCCGGTGCGCTGGTGGCCGGCCCGCTGAGCGTGATGCTCGCGGGCCGGGTGATCGGCCTGGTCTCCGGCCCGCGGGGTCGCTGGCGCGTCTGGCGCCATGAGGTCGGTCCGCCGCGTGCAGGGATCATCTTTGAGCTCGCCCGGGAGCACACCCTGACCAGCGTCGGGCGCACCGCGCTGTCGGCATCCAGCCTGATGATCGGCGTGGCGCTGGTGCTGGGGATCAGCGTCTACTCGGCGGGGCTGCGCAAGACCAGCAGCGATGCGATCAACCAGACGATCGTCGGCGACGTCAGCATCCAGTCCGCCAACGGTTCTGACCCGATCCCGCCAGCGACCGTGCAGGGGGTCGCTTCGGTGCCGGACCTGTCGGCCGTGTCATCGCTGAAGACGGTGACCGCGCGGCTCGGTAACGCCGGCTCGGTTCAGGTCGGGGGGATCGATCCGACCAGCTGGACCCACGTGTACCATTTCAACTGGGTGTCCGGTTCCCCACAGACGGTTAGCGGTCTCAGCTCCGGTCAGGCGCTGGTGGAGCAGGACACCGCCCAGGCCGCCGGCGTGGTCGACGGCCAGCACATCACGCTGACCGGTCCCACGGGCAAACGCATGTCCCTGACCGTCGCGGGCATCTACAAGGACTCCGGCCTGCTCGGTGGGGTCGTGGTGCCGGACACCTACTTTGACCAGGCCTTCGACCAGCCGCAGCTACAGAGCATCTTCGTGAACCTGTCAGGCTCGGTCCCCCGCCATGTCGCGCTCGCGCAGCTACGCCAGGGCCTGTCGCGGTTCCCCGGGGTCGTGGTGGATGATCAGCACCAGCTGGCCCAGCGACTGTCCGCCAACGTCACGAGCGTTGTTGACCTGCTCTACGCGCTGCTGGTGCTGGCGATCGTGCTGTCGCTGCTGGGGATCGGCGGATCACTGAACCTCTCGGTCCAGGCCCGCCAACGCGAGCTCGGCATGCTTCGCGCGCTGGGGATGACCCCCGCGCAGGCCGGCAGCCTGATCCGCTGGGAGAGCCTGCTGACGGCGGTGATCGGCGGGTTGACCGGCTTCGTCCTGGGCCTGGTGATGTCCGCGGCGGGGATGCACGCCCTGGGCTACTCCTTCGCGTTCCCATGGCTGGCACTGCTCGGCGCGCTCGCTGCCGTGCTGATCGCAGGGTTCGGCGCCGCGCTGGCGCCGGCGGCGCGTGCCGCGCGCGTGCAGATGCTGGCCGCTATCGCATACGAGTGAGCAGCTCCAGCGCCCCCGCCTTTGACAGCGGGTCGTTCAGGTTCCCGCACTTGGGCGACTGCACGCAGGAGGGACAGCCCGACTTGCACGGGCACTCGCGGATCAGATGATCGGCGTCGGCGACGAGGTGATCGAAGCGGTCATAGCCGCGCTTGGTGATGCCGAT
>JAFMRN010000340.1 GCA_017354065.1 Solirubrobacterales bacterium | reverse complement strand
GCTGCATGACCCTGAGGGGCCGGACCGCCTGACCGTGGTGCCGACGATCATCCACTCGGGTGAGGCACTGAACATGGTCCCGCCTGACGGCGAGCTGACCTTTGACGTGCGCTCTGACCGGACTGACGCGTTTGGGGACGTGATGGCGGCGATCCCGGCTGAGATCGGCGGCGTCACCCTGACCCCGCGGATGCAGCGCGTCTGGCCGGCGATGGACTCCCGCGCGGCCACCGCCGAGCTGCTGGCAGCAGCCGGCGAGCGCTACGGCGCGCCGATCATCGCCTCCACGCGCGGCGGCGCCTCCGACGCCTCACACTTCGCGCCGACGGTGCCGCTGACGATCGACGGTCTCGGACCGCTCGGCGCCAACGCGCACAACCCCGAGGAGTATGTGATCGAGGACTCGCTCGGCCCGCGGACCGACGTCGCCCTGGCAGTCGCGCGCGCGGCGCTCAGCTGAGCTCCGTCGCCAGCGCGCCGGCAGCCGGTGTCAGCGTCGCCTCCAGCGCGGCGACCGCCTCCACCGTGAACTGGACGTCCGCGCGGCGCTTGACCTCCGCCAGCGCGTCAGCCGGCGGACGCCGGCGGTTGTAGGCACGGCCGGCGGTCATCACGTCAAAGGCGTCCGCCACGGCGAGCAACGCGCCGCCGAGCGGGATCGCGCTCCGGTCCAGCCCGTCCGGGTAGCCGCTGCCATCGGCCCACTCGTGGTGGGTGCGGATCCACTCGGCCTGCTCCTCTGACAGGACGCCCTCCACGATCCGCGCTGACAGCTCCGCGTGGGTCTTGATGTGATCGCGTTCCTTCTGGGTCAGCGCCCCGCGCTTGTGCAGGATCCGGTTCTCGATCCCGATCTTGCCGACGTCATGGACCAGCGCCGCCTCCGCGAGCAGGTCGGCCCGGTGCTCATCCCAGCCGACCGCCAGCGCCAGGCTGCGGCTCATCGTGGAGACGCGCTCGGCGTGCTCGCGCGTCTCAGGGTCCTTGGCGTCGATGGCGCGGGCCAGCGCGCGGAGGCCGCGCAGCGCCTGGGTGCGCTCCAGCCGGTCCGCGCGCTCCTCAGCGGACAGCGCGTCGATCACCTCGGGGTCATACACGGAGGAGCGGTTGCGTCCGCGTACCTTGCTCCAGTACAGCGCGCCGTCGGCGAGGCGCACCAGCTCGGCCGGGTCCTGGGTCCAGGAGTTGTCGGCGACCCCGACCGACAGGGTCACGCGCCGGGACCAGTGCGTGGCGGACAGCGCCTCATGCAGCGCCTCGGTCCGTGCCTGGGCCTCCCGACCGGTGGCCCCGGGCAGCACCCATGTGAACTCGTCCCCGCCGGAGCGAGCCAGCACGTCGGTGCTGCGCGCCATCGTGCGCAACAGCGACGCGAGCCGCACGAGCGTCTCATCGCCCTGATCGTGGCCGTCCATGTCGTTCACCGTCTTGAAGTGGTCCACATCCAGCACGGCGACCGCCAGCGGCGAGTTGGTCATGATCGCCTGGGTGACCTCGGTACGCAGGCGCCGGTCCAGCTCGCGGTGGTTGGCAAGCCCGGTGAGCGGGTCGGTCAGCGCCTGGCGCTCGGCGCGGTGGCGCCGGTCGACCTGGAGGCGCTTGCCGAACAGCAGCGCGACGCCGATCGACAGGTCACCGGCAAGCGTGATGACCAGCGCGTCCGGCATGTGCCCGTGCAGGGCGGCGCTGGGCGCATAGACCAGCGGCGCCGCTTGCACGAGCAGGGCCAGGCCGGCGTAGACGGCCGCCACCCAGGAGCGGTAGAAGTTGCAGCAATACAGCGACAGGGCCAGCAGGTAGATCCACGCCTGGGACTCGGGCCCACCGGTCGCCCAGATCGCCACGCCAACCCCCGCGAGCCCGAGCAACCAGCCAAGATGGTGCATCCACGGCACCGCGTAGGCCCAGCGGGAGACGGTCGCCTGAATCGTGCCCCAGACAACGCCGACCCCAGCCAGCAGGTAGGCGACCAGC
This sequence comes from Solirubrobacterales bacterium, assembly GCA_017354065.1. Lineage (GTDB taxonomy): Bacteria > Actinomycetota > Thermoleophilia > Solirubrobacterales > Solirubrobacteraceae > Palsa-465. Next base: position 636 of record JAFMRN010000340.1, on the reverse strand, counting down.
ATGTGGTGGGTGTGGTTCTCGGGCAACTGCAGGAGCACCGCCGCGGTGATCCCGGCGATCAGCCACAACAGCCCGCCGATCCGCTCGGCCAGCTCCCGCTCGACTGGGTCGCCTACCAGCGGCTGGCTCGCCAGCCGCCGCCAGAAGCCAAATACAGATGTCCGTTTCTGTTCAGCGATAACTCAGCCCGCCGTTGTCCGGTCCATGGGCGCAGCCAGATCCGGCTCCAGCAGCCGCTCAAGTGCGGCCACCGCTGCCGGGCAGAACTGCGCTCCCGTCAAGTCGAGGCACTCCTGGAGCGCCTCGTCATACATCCGCCGCCGGTTATAGGCCCGGCCGACGGTCATCACATCGAAGGCATCCGCGACCGCCAGCAGTGCACCGCCCGGCGGGATATCGCGTGCCTCCAGGCCCTGAGGGTACCCGGTTCCATCGGCGCGCTCGTGATGGGTCCGGATCCAGTCAACCTGCTCTGTGGACAGCACGCCCTCAACGATCCGGGCTGACAGCTCCGCGTGCGTTTGGACGTGCTCGCGCTCAGCCAGTGACAGGGGCCCGCGCTTGTGCAGGATCCGGTTGTCGATGCCGATCTTGCCGACGTCGTGGACCAGCGCCGCTTCAGAGAGCAGGTCCGCA
>JAFMRN010000339.1 GCA_017354065.1 Solirubrobacterales bacterium | reverse complement strand
GGCTACTACGCGACGCTGAGCTGGCTGCCGGCGCTGCTGAAGGACCATCAGATGGCCAGCGCGCAGGCCGGCTGGATGCTGTCCTTCTCCGCATTCCCGGGGATGGCCGCGGCGCTGGCAACGCCGCTGCTCGCCAAGCGCGTGCCCGAACGGCTGCTGGTCGGCGGCGTCGTCGGCTTCTGTGGGGCCGCATACCTCGGTCTTGTGCTGGCGCCCGTCAGCCTCGCCTACCTGTGGATGGTCCTGCTCGGCGTCGGCCAGGGGCTCGGGATCAACCTGGCGCTCGGCTTCATCATCGCCCGCGCCCCCGACAGCGGCCTTGCCGCGCAGCTCTCGACGATGGCCCAGGCGGTCGGCTATCTGCTGGCCGCCGCAGGCCCGTTCCTGCTGGGCGCGCTACACCAGCTGAGCGGCGAGTGGACGCTGCCGCTGATCGCGCTGGGGGTCGTGTTGGTCCCGCTCGGGATCTGCGGTTTGGGTGCCAGCCGCGAGCGCTTTGTGGCCGAGGACCGCGCGGATTCTGCGCGGTGCTGAGCCCAAAGCCAGCACCGCGGTCAGGGCGTCGGGATCGGTGAGGTCGCCAAGCTGCCGAAGTTGCTCTGAGAGAACACCGAGTTGGCGATCCCGCCGGCGAAGGCCTGCTCGGCGTTCTTGGCGTCGTTGCTCGGCTGCTGGCCGGCCTGGTAGTTGGTCGTGTCCTCGATGCCGGTGCTGTTGGCGTCGGGGTTCACGGTCGTGCCCTGGTTCTGGGACTCGAACCACATGAACCCGGCGATGTCCGGGAACTTCCGGGGCAGGGCCGACAGGAAGCTGGTGATCCAGTGCGCCTTGGAGTCCGGCTGGCTCGCGCTGCTCTCGCGCGGGTTCGGCGAGGTGCCGACCTCCGGGATCAGCTGCGGCTTGCTCGGCGCGAAGCTGAGCTCATCGTGGTAGGTCCAGTCGGCCAGGTTGGTGAAGGAGTGCCAGCGCCCGTCAAATGAGTGCGGGTAGTAGTTGTAGAGGTCAAAGCCCGTCCAGTTGACGTAACGACCGCCCGGGTAGAGGCTGCGCAGCGACTCGTAGTTGTAGCCGTTACCCGGGTGCGAGCGGGTGTTGCGCGCCAGCGACGCGCGCTTGTTCCACTGGTGGTTCTTGCCAGACGTATCGACGTTGGGGGTCCAGACCCAGGACACGTTGCTGGCCGGCTTGCAGCCCGCGGGCGGGTTCCAGGCCGGCTGGCTCTTGGAGGCGCGGATCGGCGTGCAGGCGAAGATGTGATGGATCCGCTGCCACATCCCGACAAAGTCGGAGGCCCGGTTGCAGGCGGCGCCGCCCTTGACGAGGTTCGAGCAGGAGTGGTTGGGGTGGCGCTTGGAGCCGCCGACGGCCCACGGGAACCAGTTTCCGTTGAACTCCTGATCCAGGCGCAGGAACATCGGATGGCCCCAGGAGGCGAGATAGCGCGCCAGCTGGTTCACGTAGTTGTCGACGGAGCCGTGCTCGATCGCGGCGTCGGTCAGGTCCGGATCGGCGTGGCCGCGGGGGAGCCCATTGTGCTCGGTGGTCAGGCTGACGAACGGGATCGTCCCGTGCGCGCGCTCGGAGTTCAACAGATCCTGGGACGGGTAGCAGAAATTCGAGACGTTTCCGAAGGTCCAGCCCCAGCCCTTACAGCCGACGTCATCGATGAAGCTGATGCCGAAGCCGACCATGTCCGGGGCCTTGCCGCCCGCGTCCGTGCTCTGGAACTTGGACACGGCATCCCAGTTCCACGGCGCTGCGGCCCCCTGGAACTGGCTGCCGATGTAGTCGGCGCCCCAGTAGCTGGCATAGGGCTTCACCGTGACCCAGTTGGACCACGTGTTTCCGCTCGCGCCGTGCGCGCCGTCCGCCGTGATCACGGTGCGCAGCAGCTTGCCGCCGTCCGCGCTCCGGATCGTGTAGCGCTTCGCGCTGGAGATGTTCTGGCACGGGCCGTTTGTCGTGTTGCAGCGCTGCCACGTGTAGTGGATCCGGCGCGGTTTCAGGCTCCAGCCGCCGGCGGTGCTCGACAGCGTGTCACCGATGTGGGAGACGCCGCTGACCCGCGCCGCGCTGGTGGCGGCAAAGGCCACGCGCTTGGGCTTGTGCGTGCCGGTCGCGCCACACGCCGTCGTCAGCACGACGCAGCCGGTCGCGAGCAGCGCGAGTACCGTCAGGAGACCGGCGGCCGCGGCTGATGGGAGCCGTTTCGGGTCAGGCTGCATGTTGTGTGGCGTGGAAGATCAGGAGGTGCCCCAATGGCATTGATGACGCGCCAGGCCAACAAATATCAAAGCCTCGGTCAACGGGCGGTTGCGCCCAGGGCTACGTTGGCGGCGATAATCCGCGAGAGTATGCCGTAGGCCCGGCCTCTACGCGAAAGAATTTCGTGTTTACCGTGTTTTATGGGGTTGATGTGTGATTGACCACACCTTGCCCTGTAAGTGGTTAACGGGCGCGGCCGGTGTGAGTCAGGCCCTACTCGCTGGCGGCGAATTCCCAGATCGCGACGCTCAGCATGATCAGGCCGAGCACCAGGATCAGGGCTACCTCAAGCAGCGCCGGCATCTTCCAGCCCCACCAGGACACGCCCGGGTTCACCGCGTGCTGGGCG
>JAFMRN010000123.1 GCA_017354065.1 Solirubrobacterales bacterium | reverse complement strand
CCTGCTGGAGGAGAGCGTCACCGACATGGATCAGCTGGTGAAGCTGTTGGAGAACGCCGGCGAGAACGGCCACGCCTACTCCGCGAGCGTGATCGGCCAGTCCGAGACTGAGATCGTCGTACGTACGACCGAGGCCAAGACCGGTCTGGCCGCCACCCACCACGTGCCGAAGGCTGTGCTGGAGGCTAAGGAGTACCGCCGGCTGACCCAGGTACATGATGAGCTGGTGGCGCTGGTGGGGATGCCGCCCTTCAACGTGGAGTACGGGAACGAGACCAGCGACGCGGTGTCCTTCGAGGAGCTGCGCCAGGCCGTGCTCGACGTCTCCCAGAAGGGCGTCAGCTACTACCGCTTCAAGGGCCTCGGCGAGATGGATCCCGAGGAGTTGCGCGAGACGACGATGGACCCGTCCACGCGGACGCTCGTGCAGGTCACGATGGAGGACGCCTCCGCCGCGGACCGCGTGTTCGCGATGCTGATGGGTGACCAGGTAGAGCCGCGTCGTGCGTTCATCGAGGAGAACGCGCGCTCGGTAGCCAACCTCGACGTTTAGATCACAAGGAACAGGACGTAACCGATGGCGACTTTGGACACACTCGGCGGCGGCAACATCGAGCCCCGCGGGCTCGAGGAGGAGATGCGCTCGGCGTATCTCGACTACGCCATGTCGGTCATCGTCGGGCGCGCGCTGCCCGACGTACGCGACGGCCTCAAGCCCGTCCAGAAACGCGTGCTGTTCGCGATGAACGAGATGGGGCTCGCGCCGTCTCCGGGCCGCAACCCCAAGCACGTCAAGTGCGCGCAGATCGTCGGCAAGGTGATGGGTGAGTACCACCCCCACGGCGACAGCGCGATCTACGACACCCTGGTCCGGCAGGCCCAGGACTTCTCAATGCGGGCGCCGCTGGTCGACCCGCACGGCAACTTCGGCAACATCGATGGCTGGCCGGCGGCAGCGATGCGTTACACGGAGGCGCGCCTGTCGAAGCTCGCCACGGAGATGCTGCGGGACATCGACAAGGACACCGTCGACTTTGTCCCGACCTACGACGGCAACGCGCAGGAGCCGGTGGTCCTGCCCTCCCGTTTCCCGAACCTGCTGGTCAACGGCTCGGCCGGGATCGCGGTCGGCATGGCGACCAACATTCCGCCGCACAACCTGAAGGAGATCGTCGCGGCGACGGTCGCCTACATCGACAACCCGGCGATCACCGTCGACGAGCTGATGACCCACGTGAAGGGCCCGGACTTTCCGACCGCGGGCCTGATCCTCGGCCGTGACGGGATCCGGGACGCGTATGAGACCGGCCGCGGCCGCGTGCGGATGCAGGGCAGAGCCCACATCGAGCCGGTCGGCCAGGGCAAGGAGGCGATCGTCGTCACGGAGCTGCCTTACCAGGTCCGCAAGGGCGGCGACGGCGGCCTGATCGAGAAGATCAAGGACCTGGTCCTGGACAAGAAGATCCCGGAGATCACCGACCTCAACGACGAGTCCGACCGCAACGGGATGCGGATCGTGATCGAGCTGAAGCGCGACGCGATCCCCAAGGTCGTACTCAACAAGCTCTACAAGCACACCTCGCTGCAGAGCACCTTCGGTGTGAACATGGTGGCGTTGGTCGACGGCACGCCGCGCACGCTGTCATTGCGTGAGGCGCTGGCCCAGTACGTCGACCACCAGCGCGACGTGATCGTGCGGCGCACCAAATACGAGCTGAAGAAGGCTGAGGAGCGCGCTCACATCCTCGAGGGCCTGCTGATCGCCCAAGCGAACATCGAGGAGGTGATCGCGCTGATCCGGGCCTCGCGCGACCCCGAGAGCGCGCGCACCGCGCTGACTGAGAAGTTCGAGCTGACCGTGATCCAGGCCCAGGCGATCCTGCAGCTGACCCTCAGCCGCCTGACCGCCCTGGAGGTCGACAAGCTCAAGGCCGAGCATGCGGAGCTGCTGGAGAAGATCAAGTACTACCGGGAGATCCTGGGCGACGAGCAGAAGGTGCTCGGGATCATCAAGGAGGAGCTGGCCGAGATCGCGCAGGCCCACGGCGATGAGCGCCGCACCGAGATCACCCACGCCGAGGGTGAAATCGACCTGGAGGAGCTGATCGCCGAGCAGAACATGGTGATCTCGATCACCCGCTCCGGCTACATCAAGTCACTGCCGCTGTCCACCTACCGCCAGCAACGCCGTGGCGGCGTCGGCATCAACGGCATGGACCTGAAGGACGACGACTACATAGAGCACCTGTTCGTCTCCTCGACCCATGACTACCTGCTGTTCTTCACCAACAGAGGCAAGGTCTACCGCCAGAAGGTCTACGACCTGCCTGAGGCGCCGCGCACCAGCAAGGGCCGCGCGCTGGTCAACGTACTGCCGCTGCGCGAGGACGAGCGCGTCCAGTCAGTGCTCTCCACGCGCGACTTCTCAGAGGGCAAGTACCTGGTGTTCGCCACGCGCCAGGGCCTGGTCAAGAAGACCGAGTTCCCGGCCTACAACACGCCGATCAAGGCCGACGGCATCATCGCGATCAACATCCGCGACGACGATGAGCTGATCGCCGTGCGCCGGACCAGCGGTGAGGACGACGTGATCATGGTCTCGCGCTCCGGTCAGGCGGCCCGCTTCTCTGAGGAGCGGGTACGCGCCACCGGCCGCGACACCAGCGGCGTAAGGGGCATGAACGTCGGTCAGCCGGACAACGCGGTCCTGTCAATGGACGTCGCCAACGACGAGCAGGAGCTGCTGGTCGTCACCCTGAACGGCTACGGCAAGCGCACCCCGATCTCCGAGTATCCCGTCAAGGGCCGCGACACGATGGGCGTCAAGACGATCACGATCACCGAGAACAAGGGCGCGCTGGCCGGTGCCGCGGTCGTGCGCGAGCACCAGGAGCTGGTGTTCATCTCCCAGGCCGGGATGGTCCAGCGCACGTCGGTACGCGGGATCAGCCGATATGGCCGCGCCTCCCAGGGTGTGCGCCTGATGAACATCCGTGACGACGACCAGGTCTCAGCGGTCGCGCTTGTCGCTGAGAAGGAAGAGGATGCGGCGACCGTCGACGACACGCCCGCGCAGGAGCTGCCGGCCGAGGATCCGCCGCCGCCAGCAGCAGCGGACGAGCCCGACGAAGCAGACGAGTAGCGCTAGGCCGCGCGCGGGCCGTAGCGCTCGGCGGAGCGGGTGCGCGCCTTGGCGGCCTCTGTCTCGCGGTCCTTCGGCGGGGCGCTGGTCACCAGCGCATCCAACAGACGTGAGGTGGCGGCGGCCACCTCTAAAACGGCCTGCTCAAAGGCAGCCTCGTTGGCGTGGGACGGCTTGGTGTAGCCCGAGATCTTGCGGACGTACTGCAGGGCGGAGGCGTGAATCTCTTCCTCGGTCGCCGGCGGCTCGAAGTTGTGGAGTGTTCGGATGTTGCGGCACATAGCTCAGAGCCTACGCCCGCGGCCAAGGGGGGAAGCACGCTAATGGGCGCTATAGCACCCAAAACTCGACAGATCCCTTAACGACACGAGGGGCGCCGCTCGACACACGGCACCCCTCGCATTACTAGATTGGCTGGCTAACCGCGCTGGCCAGTACTGCGCCGGAGGGACGAGTTCCGACGACCAGAGCGGCGGTGCCACGGGTTGGCCTCCGCTAAGCGGGGTCAGCCTCCCGACTGGTGAGGGTCTGGGCGACAAGATCGCCGCACCGGCACCCTCTAGCGGCCGGACACCTCCAGGGTCCCAAAGGTACTGTCAGACAAGTTTGGACCACCTCCTTTCTCTGGTAACTCAAAGAGTACAAGAGGTAGAGGCGGAGCTGTACGGGCGACGCAGGTTTTTAACAGCTCAGGCGGCCGCTGCCTGGACAGTCGCAGTCTGAGTCTGCGATGCGGCCTGCTGGGCGCTGAGGTACTGGCGCCAGGAGACCGGGATCGTCGGACTCGCGACGTGGATGAAGACGTCCGGGTTGGGCGTGCGCGGCGGCCGCGCCAGCTGCATACCCGCCTGACGCGGAAGCAGATCGCCCTTGCGCCGGTTACAGGGCGCACAGGAGGCGACGATGTTGTCCCAGGTCGAGCCGCCGCCCTTGGAACGCGGGATCACGTGGTCGACGGTCAGCTGGCTGCGCGCGCCGCAGTACTGGCAGGTCCAGTCATCACGCGCGAACACCGCGCGGCGCGTGATCTTGCGCCGGTGGGTGTCACGCGGGATCCGCACATAGGAGACGAGCCGGATCACGGCCGGCCGCGACATCGAGGTGTTGGCGGAGTGCAGCTCCCGGTCAACCCGCTCGATGACCTCGGCCTTCTCCTTCAGCAACAGCACGATCGCGCGGCGCACGGTGCACACGTTGACCGGCTCGTAGGTCGCATTCAGCACAAGCACCCTGCCCACGTCAGATCCGCGCCGCTGGTGCTCAGAGAGCGGCACGGACCAAGCTGGCGCTGGTATTGCGGAGCCCATCGCCGGGAAAGTGTACAGACGGGCTTGGCGGACCAAACACGTCCGCGTTCAGGCGGCCGGGTAGGACCCCAAGGCGCGGAACACCTCAACGTGGCGGCGCAGCGCCGGCAGCGCCGCGGACAGCGGCGCAGCGTCCGAAGCGCCGCTGCAGTCGATGAAGAACATGTACTCGCCGAGGCGCTGCTTCAGCGGGCGCGACTCGATCCGGGTCATGTTCACGCCGCGCTCGGACAGCTCGGACAGGCAGCGCACCAGCCAGCCCGGCTGATCCGTGCCCTGGCCCCAGAACACGATCGAGGTCTTCCAGGCCCCGTCCCGGCGTCCGGCGGGGAACTGGCTGACCGGCCCGCCGCGCCGCGCCAGCCACACGAACCGCGTGCGGTTTCCGTCGTGGTCCTCAACGCTGTCAACCAGCACGGAGGCGCCGTAGCGCTCGGCCGCCACGCGCGGGCCCAAGGCGGCCCAGTTCCCGCCGCGCTCTGACACCAGCCGCACCGCGTCCGCCGTGGAGGTGGTTGTCATAACGCGGGCGTGGGGCAGGGTCCGGTGCAGGTAGTGGGCGCACTGCGCGCTGGCCTGGGGGTGGGAGGCGACGACCTCAATCTCCTCCAGCGCAAGGCCGGCGGGACCGATCAGGCACTGTTCGATCTCCTGGACCACCTCACCGACGATGCTGACGTCCTGGGTGTCCATGCTGAGCGTGTCCAGCGTCGCCGAGACCGAGCCCTCAATCGAGTTCTCGATCGGCACCAGCCCCAGCGCCACCTCACCGTCGGCCACGGCCTGGACCGTGTCGACGATCGTCGGCAGGGCGACGAGCTCGAGCTCGCCGGAGCCCGGAGTGGCCAGTACCGCCGCGTGTGTGAAGGTCCCTTCCGGTCCCAGGTAACCCGCGCGTGTCATGCCTCGCCGGGCTCGCCGAAGCGCAGCGGCGGCGGTTCCGGCTCTTCAGCGCCGCCGCGTCGCATCACGCGGCGCACGCCTTCTGAGCGCAGCGCCTCCAGCTCGTCGTCTATGTGCTGGGTCTCCCCGGACAGTGCCAGGCGCACGCACGCCTGCTCCTCGGGGGAGAGCTCGATCTCAGGGTTGCCCGCGCGTACCTGCTTCACGTACATGCGTGCGTGGTCGCGGTGGTGGATCGAGGACAGCACGATCCCGGTCTGATTCGCGTCCAGCAGCGCGATCGAGGCTGACTGGCGGCCGGAGGTCTCACCGTAGGCGTCATAACGCACCACCGCGTGGTAGGAGATCGTTCCGTTGACGCGCTCCTCAACCGCGCCGACGCGCTGGTCCATCTGCTCAACGCTGTCAGCCACGTACTGGTGCAGGGCGCGGAACTCGTTCTCCAGCCCGGCGGCGTGGGCCACCAGATCCTGGTTGGAATCACCCAGCACCTGCCGCTGCGCGTTGCGGATCCGGCGGATCGTGAGGCTCACGGAGATCGCCCAGAGCAGGGCAATCACCGCGACGAGGCCGGCGGCCATCGCGATGATCCCGACGCTGGTGGTGATCTGGCTCATCCGACTGAGGGTAGGGACCGTGGGTGGCCGCCACCCGGCCTACTGGAACTGGACCTGGTAGGTCTGCGTGTTGTTGGACACGTTCGTCTCACCGGGCACCTTGCTGACGCTGGCCGTGACCTGGTAGGTGCCCGGGGTCACCGTGCCGGACAGCTTCACGTCACAGGTGGTGGTCTGGCCCTTGTTGATCTGCTGGATCGTCGAGGTCCCGCTCTTACCGCCGCTGACCGAGACCTTGCACTTGATCCCGTACTGGTTGAACTGACCGCCGTTCTGCACTGACAGCGTGAACGTCGGCGCCGGCGAGCCGGCCACGGAGTTGGTCCCCGAGGTCTGCAACTGCTTGCCGCCGACCGAGACCGTCGACAGGGCGGTGCCGTGGATGCCAGGCGCGGTGGAGTTCTTGCCGCTCCCGCCGGAAGCGCCGGCGGAGGCGCCCAGCTCGGTGGCCAGGTAGCTGGTCTGCAACCAGCCCAGGTCGCTGACGAACTGGCCCGGGTTGATCTGGATGTTGGACGGCCCGCCCACAGCGATGTTGTCGCCGTGCAGCGCCCCGGCGATGGCAGGCGCCACATAGGACTTGTAGATCACGTCAGAGGCCCAGAACATCCCCGTTCCGCTGGCCATCTGCTGCAGCGCTGCGCGCGCGGCGGAGCTGCTGGAGCCGGTCGCCTGAACCACGTTGTTGGCCAGCAGCTGGATCCCGTCGTGGCGCATCTTCATCGCCAGCACGAGGTTCTGCTGAGCCTTGGACATCTGCCCGGGCACCGACAGGTTCTGAGCGTCGTTCAGCTCGCTTGAGGCGTCCTGGAGCGGGGCTGCCAGATCCTGCTGGACGGTCGTGCCGCCGCTGCCCGAGGACAGGGCGTGGAACACCTCACCGCCGGTCTGGTCGGAACGGTTGATGATCCCGGACACGTTGTTGTTGTAGTTCTTCAGTGAGTTGCGCGTGTTCGACGCCTGGCAGCTGGAGATCAACAGGATCAACAGGATCACCACCACGACGATCACGGCGATCGCGATCAGCCGGCGCCGCTCGATCTCCTGGGCGGTGCCGCCGCGTGAGCCGCCAGAGC
>JAFMRN010000338.1 GCA_017354065.1 Solirubrobacterales bacterium | reverse complement strand
CGACCGGCGGCGGTGGTGGAACCGGCGGCGGTGGGCTCGGCGCGGGCGGGTAAGGCCCGAGCCGCAGCAACGTTCAGGACGGGGTGACCGGGCGGCCACTCCTGACCGGCACCGACAAGTACCGCGACCCCTCCAGACAGAACCGCCAGGGCAGCTCAGCGGCCTTGGTGATCCCGATCCGCGTGTCGCAGATGACAGGCACCGGCTCCGGCCGGGCCGTAATCAAAATCGGCCCGGCCGTCAGATCGGACTCGTTGTGCTCCAACGAGACGCCCAGCGCCTGGGTCAGCTTGCCCGGACCCGAGCACAGCGCTCGCGGATCAGAGGCCCCGCGGCGCGCGGCCATAACGTCACGGCCAGCAAGCGGCGAGAGCGCACGGATCAACACGGCGGCACCCACACCCTCGGGCTCACAGACCGCGTTCAACAGCGCGTGGATCCCGTAGGAGCGGTACACGTACGCCCGTCCCGGCGGGCCGAACAGGGTGCGCGTGCGCGGGGTCAGCCCGACATAGGCATGGCAGGCGGGCTCCGAGTCGTGGTAGGCCTCGGTCTCCACGATCACCCCCGAACACGGACCGACGGCCACCGCACACCCGATCAGGTCACGCGCGACGTCCAGCACCGGCCGTGCGTAGAAGTCACTCCCGAGCGCCGGCAAGCGCCGTCTTCACGTGCTGGAGCTGGACACGAACCGAGGCCAGCGACGTTCCCCCGCGAGAGACCTTCGACTCCAGCCAGGCGCCGTCAGCCAAAACCGAGCGCAGCGCCGCCGCATCCAGGCGCCCCTCTGACAGCTCCACAACCCGATCATCGCGAAGCTCTGACAGCGTGCACCCCAGCGAGACCGCCTCACGGACCAGCCGCGCGACCACGCCGTGGGCGGAGCGGAACGCCATCCCACGCTTGACCAGCAGGTCGGCCACATCGGTCGCGGCGAGCATCTCATCGGCCGCGGCCGCCTCCAGGCGCGCACGGTCGAAACTCAGCGAAGCGACCATTCCGTCCGCGGCGACCAGCATCAGCGCGAGCGTGTCAACCGCGTCGAACAGGTGCTCCTTGTCCTCCTGCAGGTCCTTGTTGTAGGTCAGCGGCAGGCCGTGGATCACGCCCTGGAGTGCCGCCAGATGGCCCCACACGCGCGGAGCCTTACCGCGCAGCAGCTCCGCCGCGTCGGGGTTCTTCTTCTGGGGCATGATCGACGAGCTCGACGCCCAGGCGTCGGAAACCTGCGCGAAGCCGAACTCCGATGAGGACCACATCACGATCTCGGCCCCGAGCCGCGACAGGTGCGTCGCGCAGGTTGAAGCGGCCGAAAGGTAGTCCAGCAGCGAGTCACGGTTGGAGACCGCGTCAATCGAGTTCTCCACGACGCCGCTGAAGCCAAGCTCCGCGGCGACGAACTCCCTGTCGGTGTCGAAGTTCACGCCGGCTAGCGCACCGGCGCCCAGCGGCAGGTCGGAAACTCCTTCAGCCACCTGAGCGAAGCGCCGTGCGTCGCGCAGCAGCATCCAGGCGTAGGCCAGCAGATGGTGGCTCAAATACACGGGCTGGGCGCGCTGGAGGTGCGTGTAGCCGGGCAGCGGCCAGTCCAGGTGCGCCTCCGCGACCCCCACCAGGGTCGAAGCCAGATCGGCCGCGCGCGACTGGGATGAGCGCGCCACGTCGCGCACGAACATCGCCACGTCGGTGACGACCTGATCGTTGCGCGAGCGGGCGGTGTGCAGGCGCCCGCCGGCCTCCGGGGCCAGCTCGGTGACGCGGCGCTCGACGGCCATGTGGATGTCCTCATCCCCGGCCGCGAAGGGAAAGCTGCCCTCAGACAGCTCCGCGCGCACGCGCCCCAGAGCAGCCAGGATCGCGTCGCTGTCGCCGGCCGGAATGATCCCCTGGCGCGCGAGCATCCGCGCGTGCGCCTCCGACTGGGCGACGTCGTACTCCCACAGCCGCTGGTCGAAGGACAGGGAGTCGTTCAGGCGCCGGAAGGCCTCGTCCTGGGGGATGGAAAAGCGCTGCTCAAGCACGGGCGGCGGATAGTAGGGAGCCCAGCTCGTCAGCGACGCGCGCGATCTGGCCCTCTGAGATCTCGGGGAAGAACGGCAGCGCGATGGAGCGTGCGGCCACGTCCTCGGTGACCGGGAACTGCCCCTCGCGGTAGCCGAAACGCTCGCGGTAGTAGGACATCAGATGGATCGCCGGGAAGTACGGCTTGGCGGGGACCCCGACCGCTGCAAGCGAGCGAATCGCCGCGTCGCGGTCGAGCCCGCGCGGCAGCTGCACCACGTACACGAACCACCCGCGTCGCGCCAGCCCGTCCGTCGGGGCGGGCAGCGTCAGATCCAGCGAAGCCAGAGCCTCGTTGTACAACGAAGCCGCCCGCTCCCGGCCGGCAAGCAGCGCGGAGAGCCGCTCGAGCTGGGCGATACCCAGCGCGCAGTGCAGGTCGGACAGCCGGTAGTTGAAGCCCAGCCGGTCATGGTCGAGCCAGTCCATGTTCGGTGCCCGGCCCTGGTTGCGCTCGGAGTCATAGCGCTGCTTTAGCGCGGCGTCGCCGCTCACGATCATGCCGCCCTCACCGGTGGCGATCTGCTTGTTCGCGTAGAAGGCGAACACCGCCGGGTGGCCGC
>JAFMRN010000337.1 GCA_017354065.1 Solirubrobacterales bacterium | reverse complement strand
AGTCGGTCGTGTTGGAGCAGGAGGTCAGCTCCCGGTACTGGCCCTGGCCCGGCAGCCACACCTCAATGTCGTACTTCTTCGCGGCGGACGCGCCGAGGTCGTCGACCGCGATGTTGACGACGCGGTAGGGGAAGCCCAGATCGGCACAGATCGACTCCTCGATACTGAGCAGCCGCTCATGCTCGGCCTCGGACGCCGAGGGTTCGACGAAGCTGAACATCTCGACCTTGTCGAACTGGTGCACGCGGAAGATGCCGCGCGTGTCACGCCCGGCGGCCCCGGCCTCACGCCGGAAGCAGGAGGAGATGCCCGCGTAGCGGCGCGGCAGCGTGTCGTCCGCGAGGATCTCATCGCGGTGCAGGGATGCCAGCGCGACCTCAGAGGTGCCGACCAGGTAGAGATCGTCCTCGGGCACCTTGTAGAGCTGCTGCTCGGTGTCGGGCAGCATCCCGGTGCCATACAGCGCCTCCTCGCGCACCAGTACGGGCGGCATCACCGGCTCGAAGCCCTGGGCGACGAGCTTGGCGAACGCGTAGCGCACCAGCGCCTGCTCCAGCAGCACGAGCTCACCGCGCAAATAAGCAAAGCGCGAGCCCGCCACCTGGGCGCCGCGTTCCATGTCGATCCGCTCAGGCCCCGCCAGCTCGAGGTGGTCAGCACCGGTCTTGTCCGTGTTGCCGACGTGCTTGATCGGCGTGTCGGCGTCGGCCGCATCCTGGGCAGGCAGGTTCGGCAGGGTCAGGAGCGCCGCTTCACGTTCGGCGCGCACGCTGGCCTCCTGTTCGGCCAGCTCCTTGCTGCGCGCGGACAGCGCCTGGAGCTGCTCGCGCTGCTCCGGCGTGGGCTTGCCGCGCAACGCCTTGTTGGCACGATTCTGCTCGGCTTTCAGCTCCTCTGCGGCACTGGTCAGCTCGCGCCAGCGCGTGTCCAGCTCCAGCACGCGATCCACCCGCTCGGCAACGCCAGGGCCACGCCGTGCCAGCGCGGTACGGACCGCGTCCGGGTCAGAGCGGATCAGCTTGATATCGAGCATCCGCGGCCCGAACCAGGACTACGGGGTGGCGGGCGGCGGCAGCGCGCCGGACTTGTCACACGTGGAGCCCGCAGGCCGCTGCTTGCCCGAGAACTTGGACACGAACGAGGCGACCTTGCGCGCGTCCGAGCCGACCACGACGTTCTGGGGCATGTTGCCGCCGCCGAAGCCGCCGTTCTCGATCGCGTACAGGACACGCTGCGGGGATTCACAGCGGATATCGAAGTTCGGTCCGCTGATGTTCAGGTATGTGCGCGGGTTCTTGCCCGAGCCGTCGGTGCCGGCAACTGCCAGCGTGTGGCAGCCGCCACAGCGCTGGTTAAAGATGTCGGCAGCGGATTTATCGGCCTTCTGGGTCGTGTCAGAGGCGGGCACGGCGATCTTGTCGGTGCCACAGGCGGAGGCGACGCCGGCGATCAGAATCGCCGCGGCCAGAACGGTTAGCGCGCGGAAAAAGCGGGTCATGCGGTGCCGCATCATAGGGGAGCGGCCTGCCGAGTGCCCTGAAGCAGGGATGCAGGGAACGTCCGAGCCGGCGTCGAAGTACGCGCCATCCCGGCGTCGGTCAGCAGACGCTCGCAAGTTTCAAAATCGCGACGTCCCTCTGACGCGGCGGCAACCCGAAGGGGACCGGCGCCGGGTTTTTACTTCTATCGTCCCGCCAGATGACCGGCCTGCACATCGTCGTCGGATCTATCGCGCTGGCGCTGAACGCCGGCGCCTGCCTGTGGGGCGGCGTCTGCTGGGCCAGGCGCAGCCCGAGCCGCGCCTTCTGGTGGCTGCTGCGCGCCGGCCAGGTCTTCGTCGTACTGGAGGCAATCCAGGGCGGGATCTGGATCGCGGCCGGCCACAAGGCCACGGAGCTGCACCTGATCTACGGCCTGGTGCCGATCGGCGTGTCCTTCATGGCGGAGCAGCTGCGGGTCGGTGCCGCCCAGATGACCCTGGACAAGCGCGGGTTCGAGTCGACCCAGGAGGTCGGGCAGCTGCCCGAGTCCGAACAGAAGGCGATCGTGATCTCGATCCTGCGGCGTGAGATCGCGGTGATGGCCCTGTCAGCGCTGGTGATCACCGTGCTGCTGGCGCGCGCGGCGACCGTGCACTAGGAACCGAGCCCCAGCGCCTTCTTGTAAGCCAGCACCTTCGCGGCCGCCGCCTGCACCCGCGCCGCACCCAAAGACCCCGACTTCACGTCGGCCAGCAGCGAGCCATAAGCGCCAAGCCCGCTGGACATGGTGTCCGGGTACATCACCATGTCCAGGCCCAGCGAGATCGCGGTCTTGGCGGGGGTGCGCTGGTTCTTGATCGCCCCGCCGGTGAACGTGTCGGAGATCAGCAGGCCGTGCACGTGATCGCCCCGCAGGGTCTTGGCGTAGATCGAACGCGACAGCACGGCCGGCGCGCGCCCGCTGAGAGCCGGGTAGCTGGCGCTGGAGAGCATCACCGCACCGTTACCGCACTCCCGGTAGGCGGCATCGTCGGCGTGGATCTCGGCCGCGGGCTCTGTGACCGTGTTCGGCTCGGTGTCGGTGCTGTGGCTCGCGTCGGCGGGGTCAGAGCCGAGCCCGGGATAGTGCTTCAGCGTGTAGCCGATACGAGCGG
>JAFMRN010000336.1 GCA_017354065.1 Solirubrobacterales bacterium | reverse complement strand
AGATCAGCGGCGTCTTGGCTGCGGTCGCGTACACGCCCCCCCTAAGGCGCGGAATGTCGCCCCCCTCAGAGACCATGTTGACCGCCACGATCCAGGGCTCGTCCGAACGCGTGAAGTCGGCCAGCTTCTGTGCGGCGTGCGTTTCCTGGTGCAGCACCACCACCGGTGAGCGCCCGGTTATCTCGTTCAGCAGCTTGGCGATCTGGCGCGCGTGCACGGAGTCGGAGGCGACCACCAGGCCGCCGGCGTCGGGGTGCGCTGCCAGGTCGATGCTGGCCCGCCCGTCCCGCAGTGCGCGCAGCCGTTCATCGGCCTGTCGCAGGATCTTCGGCAGGCCGTCAGGCAGCTTCGTGGAGATCGCCGTGCGGTAGCGGCGGCTCGCCTCTCGGGACGACAGCACCGTGTCAAAGCCGGCCTCCACGACGTCATCACCGCTGCGCCAGGACAGCGTGCCGTCATAGGCTATGAAGTGCACGGGCCGGCACACGCCCTCACGGACCGCGTCGGCGTAGGTGTAGGAGATGTCGGGCTCTGACAGCCCGGCGGCGTCGTAGCTGACACCGGGGATCGCGCTGCCGTCCGAGCGGAACGGCGTACCTGAGAGCAGCAGCCAGCGCTCGGCCTGCCCAAAGGCCTGGCTGAAGGCCTCGCCCCAGCTCAGCTCATCACCCAGGTGGTGTGCCTCGTCGGCCACCACCAGCGTGCCCGCGCGCGTCGCCGCGGCCCAGCGCCCCGGCGCCTGAGCAATCCGGGCAAAGGTCACCACGACCCCGTGGAAGCCCGCCGGCGGACGCGGCGACTCTGAATCCGGTGCCAGGTTCACGCCGAGCTCGTGCGCCGCCGCGGCCCACTGGCGCGTCAGCGGCGCGGTCGGGCAGGCGATCACGATCCCCTCGGCACTGCGTCGCTCCAGCACGCGCCGCACCAGCTCCAGCGCGGGGCGCGTCTTGCCCGCGCCCGGCGCGGCCGAGATCAGGAACGAGCCTTCCTGCCACTCCTCCATGGCGTCCAGCGCGCGCTGCTGCCATGCGCGCAGTCCGACGGTGTTCTGGGTTGCTGACACGGGATCGGCATGCTGGCGAACGTTTCGGACGGTTCAGAAGACCCTGCTCAGCACAAGATGGGGCGTGTCGTCACGTTCTTACAAGGTGGTTTTAGGTGTATCGACACACCGTAATCTTCGTGGGCCGAAAGGATCCATATATGACCCTTTTCCACATCTCTGGCCTGCCAGCGGCCACGGCCCTACATCGCGGTTATCAGGTTTTGATGACGCCTGAGCAACTCTCAGGCTTGCGCTGCGACGGTGAACTCCATTAGGCTCGCAGTGTCTTGGCAGCACCGCGCCAACTGCCCGAGCGAACGTCCTCGTCGGCATTTCCCGCGAAAGTACGGAAGTGGTCCTCCGTCTCCCATCTGGACACTGAGAAGTACTTGTTGCCCTGTTCGGGTCGCAACAGCTCGGCGCCAAGGAAACCAGGGGCGCCCACCGCGCGTGAGATGTTTTCCCCAAAGCGGCGTTCCAAGTCGGGACCGCCCCCGTCGGGCACCTGGATCACGTTTATCTTCACGGCCGTCACAGGGCCCATCCTAGGTCCCTGTCACGATCCGGCGCTCCGATGCCGCCAGCCACAGCCATCAGCGAGCAGTCCGCGGCCGAGCTGCGCCAGCGCTGCGCCGAGGTGCTGAGCGCGAACTGGCGCGAGGGCCGGCGCCGCAGCGACGGCACCCCGTTTGCCTACACCTGCCCGGCGCGCGGCCACTATCCCTGGCAGTGGTACTGGGACTCCTGCTTCACGGCGATCACCTGGCGGCACCTGGACCCTGAGCGCAGCCGCCAGGAGCTGGAGTCGCTCCTGAACGCCCAGCGCGAGGACGGCTTCATCGGCCACACGATCTTCTGGAACACGCCGCTGACCGGCTTCAGGCGCTTCACCTACAACGTGGTCGGCCGGCACGCCACGATGACCTCCTCGATCCAGCCGCCGCTGCTGGCCTGGGCGTGGTCCCTGGCGGTCGGCGACCCGCGTGAGGAGCCGCGGATCGCCCGCCACCATGACTGGCTGGAGGGCAACCGGGATCTGGAGGGCGACGGGCTGATCTGGATCGTCCAGCAGGACGAGTCGGGCCTTGACGCCTCGCCCCAGTTCGACGCGGTCTGGGGCTGGCGCGCCCACGGGACCCCGGGGCTTGTCCCGCTGGTCTGGCGCAACCGCCATCTCGGGTACAACGCCCGCGCGATCGCCGCGGCCGGGCACCCGGTGCTCTGCGAGGTCACCACCAACGTGCTCTACAACCTCTCGCGCCTGGCGCTGGGGCGCCCGTCCCTGACCCAGGCACTTATAGATCGCTGTTGGGATGAGCGCCGCGGGCTGTTCCTCTCGACGCCCGGGGCACCGGCCACGTGCGCGGCGCTGGCGCCGCTGGCACTGCCCGACCTGCCGGAGGAGATCGGCCGCCGGATGGTGGAGGAGCACGTTCTTGGCGCCTTCAACCTGCCGGCGGGACTGCCCTCGGTCGCCGCCGACGAGCCGTCCTTCACGACGCATGAGACGCTGCCCCTGCACCGCTACTGGCGCGGGCCGGTGTGGATCAACGCGGCCTGGCTCGTATGGCTTGGCCTCGTCCGCCGCGG
>JAFMRN010000122.1 GCA_017354065.1 Solirubrobacterales bacterium | reverse complement strand
CTGCTCCAGGCCCTCGCGCTCGGCGTGCGCCTGCTTGGCTGCCTCCACGGCCTCGGTCAGCTCGATCCGGCGCAGGCGCGTGTCATCACGCGCCAGCTCCCAGCGGGCCTCCAGCGTCTGGCGGTGGACCCGCGCGTGCAGCTCCGCGGCCTCGGCCTGGCGCTTCAGCGGTTTCAGCCGCGACCGCGCTTCACGCTCGACATCCAGCGCGCGATCCAGGTTCTCCTGGGTGTGGCCGAGCTTCAGCTGCGTGCGCCGCCGGCGCTTGCGGTGTTTGCCCAGGCCGGCGGCCTCCTCGATCAGCAGCCGCCGGTCCTTCGGCTTCGAGGTCACGATCGCCTCGACGCGGCCCTGGGAGATGACCGAGTGCATCTCCTTGCCGAGGCCGGTGTCGGACAGGACCTCCTGGACGTCAGTCAGGCGGCACTTGGCGCCGCCGAGGCGGTACTCGCCGTCCCCGTTGCGGTCCAGCCGGCGCATGATCGACACCTCCGGCCCCATCCCGAGCGTCCCCTCGGGGTCATCCAGCACCAGCTCAACCTCGGCCGCGCTGGAGGCCTGGCGTCCGGGCGCCCCGCCGAAGATCACATCGGACATGGTCTGGCCGCGGACCGCCACGGGCGACTGCTCACCGAGCACCCACAGCACCGCGTCGGTCACGTTCGATTTACCCGAGCCGTTGGGCCCGACTATCACGCTGGTGCCCGGCCCGAACTCCATGGTCGTGCGGTCGGGGAACGATTTGAACCCCTTCAGGGTGATGCTCTTCAGGTACATCAGGCGTGCAGGTTCGACGGTGGGACTGACGCGGCGCGCTCATTCGCCAGCCCGTCCAGCGCGGCCTGGGCGGCGGCCTGCTCGGCGTCCTTCTTCGAGCGCCCGGTTCCGGCACCGATCTCATCATCGGACAACCGCGCCGAGACGGTGAAGGTGCGGTCGTGCGGCGGTCCGGTCTCAGAGGTCACCACGTAGCTGACCACCGCGCCGCGCCGCGCAAGCTGTTCCTGCAGCGCGGACTTGAAGTCGACCGGGTGTTCAAGGGCCTCATCCAGCTCGGGCGCGAAGGCCTCCACCACCGCGGCCGCGACCGGCTCGTAGCCGAAGGTCAGATAACAGGCACCGATCACAGCCTCGATCACGCTGGCAAGCACCCGCTCGGTGGCGATCAGCGCCTCAACCGTGCCGGCGGCGGACGGCGGGGCGGCTGCACGCAGCCGGTCAGGCACGCCCAGGCGCTCAGCGACGACCCGGCAGGAGCGGCCCGACACCGTCTGGGCGCGGATCTTGGTCAGCTGCCCGGCGCCGAAACGGTCGGGGTCCAGGCGCGGGAACATGTGGCTCGTGATCGCGAGCGACAGGACGCTGTCCCCGAGGAACGCGAGCCGCTCATAGGACTCCGCGCGTTTGTCCGTCCAGGATGCGTGCGTAAAGACGTTCTGCGCAAGCTCGGGGGACAAACCGCCGAGCAGTTTCGCGAGCTGCTCCGGATTCCCGTCAGCCGCCATGGGTGCCGAGTTCGGCTGTCCGCGCCGGACTCATCTGGACTTCGCGCTCGGATCGTGTGCGAGCACGAAATCCACGGCCTGGCCGACCGTCAGGATCTTCTCTGCCTGCTCCTCGGTCATAGTCACGCCGTAGGAGTCCTCGAGCTCCTGCACCAGCGTGTAGAGATCGAGCGAGTCGGCATCCAGGTCCTCACGGAACCGGGTCTCCGCCGTGATCTTCTGCGGATCAAGCTCCAGCTCATCGGCCAGATGAGCGCGGATGGCCTCAAGAATCTGCTCGCGGGTCATGAGCTAGTCACCGTATCCACTGTCGCGGACGGGTCAGCCTCCCCGGAACCGCGCCGGCGCAGAGCGTTCGCCTCCTCCAGGGCCGAGCGCGTCCGGCCGATGATGTCCTCCTCCACGGCCCGCCCGGCGTATTCGATCGCTGAGGCGAACCCGACCCGGCTGAAACGACCGTGCGCCACGACACCGGGCTTACGCAGCCCGAGCATGTAGGCGCCGCCTTGAAGCTCCGGGTCGATTCTGGCCTTGATGTTGCGCACCTGCGGGTACAGCAGCGCGCCGCCGAGCATCGAGAACACGGACTGCTTGGCGGCGTCCTTGACGGCGCCGAGGACCACGTCGGAGACGCCCTCCATCAGCTTCAGCGCGATGTTGCCGATGAACCCGTCCATCACCACGACATCGATCTCGTGGTCGAGCACGTGGTTGCCCTCGACATTGCCGATGAAGCGCAGACCCGCGCCCGCCTCGCCTTCCAGGCGTTCATGCACCTCGCGCAGCACCTCGGTCCCCTTGATCGCCTCCTCGCCGTTCGACAGCAGGGCGACCCCGGGGGTCTTGATCCCGAGCACAGCCTGGGCGAAGCCCGAGCCCATGTGCGCGAACTGGACCAGGTGCTCTGGCCGGCATTCGACGTTCGCGCCGACGTCGAGGAACACGACCGGCTTCTCGGCGGGACGCGGCATGGCGAGCGCCAGCGCCGGCCGGTAGATCCCGCGGTCACGGCGGATGTTGAGCGTGGCGGCGGCCAGCGCGGAGCCGGTCGAGCCGCCGGACACCAGCGCGTCGGCCTCACCGGCGGCGACGGCCTTGCACGCCTGCACGATCGACGCGTCGGGGTGCGCCTTGACAGCGGCCGCCGGGTTCTGTTCCTTGGCGATCGAGACCGGTGCGTCGACCAGTTGAACGCCGGCGTCGGTCAAGCGCTTGCGCGCGCCCGCGTCGCCGATCGCGGCGAGGTCCGCGAACAGCCGCACGCCAACACCCTTTTTAGCCGCCTGTTTGGCGCCGGCGGCGACCTCAGCCGGACCTAGGTCCGCACCGTTCCCGTCAACGGCAACGGTCACCATGTCGAAGCTTCGGGTTGGGCGGTGGAACCCAAACGCGGATCAGTCGAGTTGGTCCGAGACCGACACGACCTCGCGCCCCTTGTAGCTGCCGCAGTTAGGGCAGACACGGTGCGGCAGCCGCGGGCTGTGGCACTGCGGGCAGGCGTTGGTCGCCGGCACGTGCGCCTTGTGCGTTGAGCGGCGCTTGGTTGTGCGGCTGTGGGACTGCTTCTGCTTGGGGACGGCCATGGGCCATCAGGCTAGCAGGGCGATGGCCCACAAACGGTGGGATTAGAGCCTGTCGGGCTCAGCTCACTGCTCGAACTTCAGCTTGTCCAGTTCCGCCCAGCGCGGATCCGGCGCGCTCGGGTGATCGTGATCGGGAGCGGCGCTGTTCAGGTTCTCGCCACAAACCGAGCAGAGCCCCTTACAGTCGTCCTTACAGACGATCGTCGCGGGCAGCGCCAGGCCCAGCACGTCATGGACCCATGACGCCAGGTCCAGGACCTCGTCGGAGCTGACGTACGGTGATTCCAGCTCCTCACCCTCACCGGGCTGGGATACCTCGCGGGCCTCCAGGTCGAACTGAGCCGCGGCCGGGTCCAGACAGCGCATGCAGCGCCCCGATAGGACTGCGCCGAAACGAATGTGCAGCGCATAACCCTGGCCGGTCATCCGCGAGATGTCGAGCTTCACGTCGACCAGGTCCGAGCCGGGCTCGGAGGAGCCGACCCGGTAGGTCTCCCCGGCGAGCTCAAAGTCCGGGACCGCGACGCTCAACTCGAGCCGGCGCCCCTCCCCGGAGTTGAGCCGCAGCGCCCCCAGATCGAATGTGTCGGTGCGTACAGCCATCAGGCCTCTAGCTTATGAGCCGTGTCCCAATGGTTTCAGGATTACGGCTTCGCTGTGGTGCACCCGCGCCTCTACGTCGGCGCGATGCCGCGCGACGCCCATGACGTGCACCAGCTGGTCGCCGTCGGCGTGAACCGCGTGCTGAACCTAGCCCAGGACAGCGAGTACCCGGATGGCGCCCGCGTTGAGATCGAGATCTCCTATGAGGTGAACGAGATCAGCGAACGGCGGATCAACCTGGTCGACTTCGGCAACCTGCCCGGACCGGCGCTCGGGGAAGCGGTCAGCCAGGTCATCGACTGGCTCGACGCTCAGCACACCGTGTACCTGCACTGCCGCGCGGGCTGGCAGCGCTCAGCGACCGTCGCCGCGGGCGTAATCGCGCTGCGTGAGGGCGGCGGGATTGATCACGCGCTGGCGGTCCTGCGGGCGCGCAAGCCTACGGCGAGCCCGCTGCCGCACCAGCGTGACGATTTACGACGCTGGTGGAGCGAGCGTTAGCGTTCAGCTAGCTCGGCGGGCTCGTCTTTGCCCGCGATGCGGTCACGCCCGCGCTGCACGGCACCGAGCATCCGCGACAGGTTCCCCTCCAGCATCCCGAGCATCTCATCGGCGTAGTCCTCGGCACCGAGACGGATCTCGCGCTCACGCTGGCGCGCGTCCTCGATGATGTCCTCGGCGGCCCGCTCGGCCTGCTTGGTGACCTCTTCCTGGGCGATCAGCTGATCCTGGCGCTCACGCGCCTCCTTGACGATGCGCTCGGCCTCGCGCTTGGCCTCGGCGAGCATCTCCTGGCGCTCCTTGACGATCCAGCGAGCCTGCTTGATCTCCTCAGGGATCGTGGCCCGCATCTGGTCGAGGATGTCGTAGATCTCCTCTTTATCCACGCGGACCTGATCGGTCATCATCACGCTCTTCGCGTTATGGACCAGATCGTCTAGTTTGTCGATGAGTACCAGTACGTCCATCTCGTGGCGTGTCTTTCGTCAGCGGGTGATGCGTTCCTTCAACGCGGCGGCAACCTCGTCCGGGACCAGCTCATCGATGCTGCCACCGAAAGTGGCGAGCTCCTTGACGCCACTTGATCGGATGAAACTGTACTGCGACGACGCCATTAGGTAAACGGACTCGATATCCGGAGCTTGCAGGCGGTTCAGCTGGTTCATCTCCAGCTCGTACTCGAAGTCGGAGATCGCGCGCAGGCCTTTGACGATCGCTTTGGCCCCGTGTTCGCGCGCGAACTCGACCACCAGGTTGGTGAACGGCTCGACCGAGACGTTGCCCAGGTCCGCCACCGCGTGTTCGATGAAGGCGGCGCGCTCCTCCGCGCTGAACATCGTCTTGGACTTACGGAACGGGAAGTTCGCGATCCCCACTACGACGTGGTCGAACATCGCGGAGGCGCGTGCGATCACGTCGAGGTGACCGTTGGTGACCGGGTCATAAGAGCCGGCGCAGACTGCGATGCGGTTATCAGGCGTCATGGATTCGAATCAGCGTGTCGCCGTAGCGGCGTTCCTGTACCAGCGGTGCTTCCAGCTCCAGCGGATGTCTGCGGTCACTCTCGGACACGATCCTGGCCTCAGAGGCCAGGATCGGGGTAAGCGCCGCTGACAGCCGGGACCCTAGCTCACCGGCGGTGGCGTATGGGGGGTCGAGGAACACGAGATCGTATTGACTTTGCAGGTGATTCGCTGCATCGAGGTATGCAAGGGCGGGCTTGCGCACCACCGTGGCGTCCGCTCCCAATCGCTCCAGATTCTCGCGTACAGCACTGATCGCGGCGCCCGCCGAGTCGACGAAGGTGGCCGCCTCGGCCCCGCGAGAGAGCGCCTCAATGCCGAGCGCCCCGGACCCCGCGAACAGGTCCAACACGCGCACCCCTTCCAGGTCGCCGAGCATCGAGAACAGCGCCTCCTTGACGCGGTCGGCGGTCGGCCGGGTGGCCGTGCCGGGCGGTGCCGCCAATGGCCGTCCTCCCCACTTGCCGGCGATCACCCTCATGCCCTTATCGGAGCGGTCGCCTCGGCGCCAAAGCGGCGCTCCAGGCTGTCGGACAACAGCGCGTGCTCGGGAGCCTCCAGGTCGGGATCGGCGTCGATCACCTCACGCGCGTAGCGCGCCGCGCGCTCCATCAGCTCGGCGTCATCGGGCAACAGCGCGAAGCGGAACTCGGCGGCCCCGGATTGGCGCACGCCGACCAGCTCACCCTCGCCACGGAGCGTCAGATCGACCTCCGCCAGGCGGAAACCGTCGGCTTCGCGCTCCAGCGCCTGGAGCCGGACGGCGCTCTTGGCGCCGAACAGCAGGCAGGTCGAGGCGTGCTGGCCGCGACCGATCCGGCCGCGTAGCTGGTGCAGCTGGGAGATGCCATAGCGCTCGGCGTCCTCGACCAGCATCACGGTCGCGTTGGGCACGTCGATCCCGACCTCGATCACGGTCGTCGCGACCAGCACGTCGGCTTTGCCTTCCGCGAAGGCGGCCATCGCGGCGGCCTTCTCGGCGGGGCGCATCTGGCCGTGCATCAACACGACCGAGAAGTCCGCCAATTCGGTGCTCGCCAAGCGCTCGTACTCGGCCGTCGCCGCGCGCGCCTGGAGCGCGTCTGACTCCTCCACCAGCGGGCAGACGACAAACGCCTGGCGGCCGGCGCGCAGCTGCTCACGCACCAGCTCATATGCCGCTGCGCGCTCCTGCTCGGTCGCGGCGATCCGGGTGCTGATCGGCTGGCGGCCGCGCGGCAGCTCGGCCAGCACCGTGAAGTCCAGGTCGCCGTAGTTGGCCAGCGCCATGGTGCGCGGGATCGGCGTCGCGGTCATGTGCAGGACGTGGGGTGTGCCCTTCTTGTCCAGGGCGGAGCGCTGGGCCACCCCGAAGCGGTGCTGCTCGTCGATGACGACCACCGCCAGCTCCCGGAACTGCACGGCCTCCTCGATCAGCGCGTGAGTGCCGACGATCAGGTTCAGTTCCCCGGACTCGAGCCGGGCGAGGATCTCCTTGCGCCGGCCCGCGGGGGTCGAGCCGGTCAGCAGCGCGAGCCCGAGTAGCTCGGAGCCGAGCAGCTTCTGCAGCGTCTCGAAGTGCTGTTCGGCGAGCGTCTCGGTCGGCGCCATGAACGCCGCCTGGCAGCCGTGCTCCACCGCGCGCAGCATCGCGTACAGCGCGACCACCGTCTTGCCGGTGCCGACGTCCCCCATCAACAGCCGCTGCATCGGCTCTGACCGCGCCAGGTCCGCGTCGATCTCGGCGATCGCCTTGGCCTGATCACCGGTCAGCGTGAAGGGCAGGCTGTCTGAGAGCCAGCGCTTGACCATCGCCGGCGGGTCTGCGAGCGCCCGCGCGTGCAGGGCACCGGCTCGCGCCCGGCGCCGGCGCGCCAGCGCGAG
>JAFMRN010000335.1 GCA_017354065.1 Solirubrobacterales bacterium | reverse complement strand
GGTCGCCGGGGCGAGCCCGGAGCCGCTGGTGACCGTCACCGGCCGGCGCGTGTCGACCACGCCGATTGCCGGCACCCGGCCACGCGGCAAGACTCCTGATCAGGATCAGGCCGCCGCTGAGGAGCTGCTCGCGGACCCGAAGGAGCGTTCCGAGCACGTGATGCTGCTGGACATGGGCCGCAACGACATAGGCAAGGTGTCCGAGTACGGATCGGTCCGCGTCGACGACTTCATGGTGATCGAGAACTACAGCCACGTGATGCACATCGTCTCGAACGTCTCCGGCCGCCTGCGTGAGGGCGTCGGCGCGCTGGACGCGCTGCGCGCGGTGAACCCGGTCGGCACGCTGTCCGGCGCGCCGAAGGTCCGCGCCATGCAGATCATCGATGAGCTTGAGACCGTCAAGCGCGGCGGCTACGGTGGTGCCGTCGGCTGGGCCTCCTACACGGGAGATCTCGACACCTGCGTGCACATACGCACCGCTGTGATCAAAGACGGACAGGTGCATGTCCAGGCGGGAGGGGGCACGGTGGCAGACGCCAAGCCCGACCTGGAGTACCTCGAGTCCGTTGCCAAGTCAAACGCGCTGCGCGAAGCCATCGCCGTAGCCATCGGACAGGAGGGTTGGGAATGAAACGACTGCTTATCACGCTGATCGGCTGCCTCATACTTGTGGGAGCCACAACGGCAAGCGCGGCCACCAAGACGGTGTCCGCCAGCGGCGGCGGCGTGACCGCCAAGGTCACCTACACGCCGACCAGCCAGGCGCCCGGCGGGTTCAAGAACCCGAGCATCTCGATCAGCGGCGGAAAGATTCCGCCGTACGCCGCAAAGGTCAATATCAAGGCCTGCTCGGTCGAATGTCAGTTCCTCGGCAAGGCGCTTGCAGTCAAGGACCTGAGCCACAGTGGCCACTACGACGCGGTGCTGGGCGTGAACACCGGCGGCGCGCACTGCTGCTCCTACATCCAGGTCTACTACCCGGCGGGCAACACCTACAAGGTGTCGACGCGCGACTTTGGTGACCCCGGCGCGAACCTGGAGGACCTCAACAACAACGGCAAGACCGAGTTCGTGACCGCCGATGACAGCTTCGCCTACCTGTTCAGCGACTACGCGGAGTCCGGCCTGCCGCTCCAGATCCTCAGCTTCGACAACGGCAAGTACACGAACGTCACGCGCCACTACCCCAAGCAGCTGCAAAAGGACGCGGCCAGCTGGCTGAAGTACTACAAGCAGGACAAGTCCAGCGGGCGCAACGGCCTGATCGCCGCCTGGGCGGCGGACGAGTACAACCTCGGCGCCAGCGCCAAGGCCAACTCGACGCTGCAGAGCGAGGTCGCCAAGCACCACATCACCGCCAAGTTCGTCTCGCAGCTGAAGGCGTACCTGAAGAAACGCGGCTACTAGCTCCATGCGGATCCTCGTTCTGGACAACTACGACTCCTTCACCTACAACCTCGTCCAGTACCTGGGGGAGGTCTCACAAAGGTTCGGAGATGTCCAGATCGAGGTCGTCCGCAACGACCACGCGACCGTCGATCAGCTCCTGGTCCGCGGCTATGACCGCGTGATCGTCTCGCCCGGACCCTGCACCCCGAATGAGGCCGGGATCAGCCTGGAAGCCGTCAAGCGCTTTCCGGCCGCGCAGATCCCGACCCTCGGGGTCTGCCTCGGCCACCAGGCCCTGGTCCAGGCCTGGGGCGGCAGCGTGATCCGCCACCAGCCGGTGCACGGCAAGACCAGCACGATCACCCATGACGCGCGCACGATCTTCACCGGGCTGCCCCAGGAGCTGGAGATCGGGCGCTATCACAGCCTCGTAGTCGCCCCGGCGCTGCCCCCGTGCCTGGAACAGTCGGCCTTCGGCGGCGGCGTGGTCCAGGCGGTCAGGCACCGCGAGCTGCCGGCTGAGGGAGTCCAGTTCCACCCGGAGTCCGTGCTGACCCAGCACGGCCACGAGCTTCTGGCAAATTTCCTGGAAAGGCGCCCGCATGAGTGAACTTCTGACCCGTTGCATCGACCGCCTGGCCGACCGCCACGACCTGTCCGAGGACGAGGCCGCCGGCGTGCTGGCCGAGATCATGGGCGGCGAGGTATCGGATATCCAGATCGCCGGGTTCCTGGTTGCGCTGCGGATCAAGGGCGAGACGATCGCCGAGCTGGCCGGGCTGGCGCGCACTATGCGCGCACTGGCCGCGGCCGTCGCCTCCGAGCATCACGACCTGCTGGACACCGCGGGCACGGGCGGCGGCCGCCGCACCTTCAACGTGTCGACCACCGCGGCGCTGATCGCCGCCGGCGCCGGGGTCCGGGTCGCCAAGCACGGCAGCCGCTCCTCAACCGGGCTGTCGGGTTCCGCGGACCTGCTGGAGGCGCTGGGCGCGAAGATCGACCTCGACCCCGCGGCGATCGCGACCTGTATCGATCAGGTCGGATTTGGCTTCATGTTCGCGCCGTTCCACCATCCGGCGACCCGCCACGTGGTCGACGTGCGCAAGCAGCTGGGCGTGCGCACCACGTTCAACTTCCTCGGCCCGCTGACCAACCCCGCAGGCGCTTCGCGCCAGCTGCTGGGCTGTTCGGTGCGGGCGCAGCAACCGAAGCTTGCCGGCGCGCTGAAGCGCCTCGGCACGCACCGCGCGCTGG
>JAFMRN010000334.1 GCA_017354065.1 Solirubrobacterales bacterium | reverse complement strand
GGGTCTCGAGCTCTGGCTCGGCCTCGAAGACCAGCGCGAACAACACCAGCAAGGCGGTGAGCGCCGGCAACGGCGCGGTGCTCACGGTCGAATCCAGTCAGCAGAACGCCGTCACCAAGAACTTCAACCCGTTCGTCCCCACGTCAGCATCGACCCTGCTGGGCGCGACCTCGCTGCTGTACGAGCCGCTGCTGCAGGCCAACACGCTGAAGCCGGGCGCGTACTACAACTGGCTCGCCACCGGCTACAAGTGGTCTGACGGCGGCAAGTCGATCACCTTCACCATCCGTCCCGGTGTCAAGTGGTCCGACGGCAGCGCGCTGACGCCGGCCGACGTGGCGTTCACCTACAACCTCATCAAGAAGTACCCGGACGCCAACACGACCGGCCTGGCGGTCAAGAGCGTCAGCACGTCGGGTAACGACGTCACGATCGGCTTCGGCTCGCCCCAGTACGCCAACCTGCAGAACATCGCGGGGCAGGTGTACATCGTCCCGCAGTCGGTCTGGAGCAAGGTCGGCGACCCCGGCAAGTACACCGACGCCAATCCGGTCGGCAGCGGTCCGTACACGCTGCAGAGCTTCAGTGGCCAGGGCTTCACCCTGGCGGCCAACCCGAGTTACTGGGGTGGCAAGCCCGCGGTGTCCAAGGTGCAGTTCCCCACCTACGCCTCGGCCAACGCGGCGCTGTCCGCGCTGCAGACCGACCAGCTGGACTGGGGTGGCAACTTCATCCCGGGCGTGCAGCAGGTGTTCGTCTCCGGCAACGCCAACCACCACGTGTGGTTCCCGCCGGTGCAGACCAACAGCCTCGAGCCGAACCTGACCAAGTTCCCCACCAACCAGCTCCCCGTCCGCAAGGCGATCAGCCTGGCCATCGACCGCACGGCGCTCAGCCAGCAGGCCGAGGGCGGCCTCGAGCCCCCGGTGGGCAACGCCAGCGGGCTGACCCTGCCGGTGTTCCAGCAGTTCCTGTCGCCCACGGTCGCGAGCTCGACGCTGCCCGCCCACCCGGACGTCGCCGCGGCCAAGAACGTCCTCAAGCAGGCGGGGTACGTGATGGGCTCGGACGGCATGTTCCGCACCAAGGCGGGACAGAAGCTGACCATCAACATCACCAACCCGTCGTCGTTCTCGGACTACGCGGCAGGTGACGCGCTCATCGCCAAGCAGCTGCGCGCGGCGGGCCTCGACGCCAACTTCGTGGGCCAGAGCGTGGACGCCTGGTCCTCGGACATCGCCACGGGCAACTTCCAGATGACCCAGCACTGGTCCCAGACGAGCGTCGCTCCCTATCAGCTCTACAACGACTGGCTCAACAGCGCCCAGGCCACCAACAATGCCGCCGGCGACTTCGAGCGGCTGAAGGATCCCAAGGTGGACGCGATGCTCAACAAGCTCGCGGCCGACAACACGGTGTCAGCCCAGCGATCCGACCTGGCCCCGATCGAGAAGTACGTGGCCGACAACCTCCCGATCATCCCCACCGTCTACGGCGTGGTGTTCGACGAGTACAACACGGGCAAGTTCACCGGTTGGCCCACTCAGGACAACGCGTACCAGTCCGGGAGCCCCAACGCTCCGACCAATGAGGTGGTGATCCTGCACCTCCGACCCACCGCCTGACCCCCGGCACGGCCCGCGCCCCCGCCCGCTGTCCGATCGCGCGGCGGGGGCCCGCGGCCGCAGGGTCGATCTGCACTCACCACGACAAGGAGACGGATATGAATGTGCTGACAACCAACGGCGCCTCGGGGGCGCGCCGGTTCCCGGAGGGCTTCCTCTGGGGGGCGGGGACCTCCGCCTACCAGATCGAGGGCGCAGTCAACGAAGACGGGCGCGGGCGCTCGATCTGGGACGTGTTCAGCCACGCCCCCGGCAACGTGCGCACCGGAGAGACCGGCGACATCGCCTGCGACTCCTACCACCGGGTTGCGGAGGACGTCGCCCTGCTCGCCGAGCTGGGAGTCGGCGCCTACCGCTTCTCGATCGCATGGTCACGCGTGCTGCCCACCGGCCGCGGCCCGATCAACCAGGCGGGGCTGGACCACTACCGCTCGCTGGTGGACGAGCTGCGCCGCCACGGCATCGTGCCGGTGGCGACGGTCTACCACTGGGAGCTGCCCCAGGCGCTGGAGGATGAGGGCGGGTGGGCGGTGCGCGACACCGCGGAGCTGCTGGCGCAGTACGCCGGCATCCTCGCCGAAGCCCTCGGCGACCGGGTCGGCATGTGGACGACGCTCAACGAGCCCAAGCAGGCCGTGCACCAGGGCTACCGGATCGGCACCCATGCCCCCGGTCATCGCGACCTCGGACTGGCCGCGGCGGCCCAGCACCACATCCTCCTGGGGCATGGGCTGGCGCTGCAGGCGCTGCGCGCTGCGCTGCCGGCGACCGTGCCCGTCGGGATCGCGCTGGATCCCCATCCGTTCCGGGCACTCGGCGACGATGCGGAGACGGCGGCGGCCCAGCTCGATGCCGACCACAACCGCGTCTGCCTCGATCCCGTCCTGCACGGCGCGTACCCGGCCGAGGCCCATCCCGACCTGCTGCCGCCCGACGCGCTCATCCGCGCGGGAGACATGGAGGCGATCGCCGCGCCGCTCGACTTCCTGGGCGTCAACTACTACCGCCCGCATTACATCCGGCGAG